>JAGSHP010000061.1 GCA_029855925.1 Candidatus Thorarchaeota archaeon
CACATGGAATATGCCGCTCAAAATCTCCACCGGCTCGTTCAGGCCATTCCATCAGTTGTGATTGACCATCATCTGTTGAGGTCCCCGTCTTGGCAAGAGTGGTTGGCTCCAATAGAACACGATGCTGAGGACACAGGACATAGAATCTTCACGATGGCCTCTCTGAACGGGATGGAGCCGGACTGCTTGGAGGCGCAGCGCAAGAATCTGTACCGAGAGATGCCCCCCTCTCAAGAGTTCTTGGAATGGACTCAAGCGACCGATGCCTACAAGGCGAAGCACCCGCCCCCGATATGATGCGAGTAATATGTCACATACATCGTAGACATCTTTTAGTTCATTTGACATTCGGTATGCACGTGATGAATAGATCTGGCAGACAATACCCGAAGCAATTCGAGATTAACAAAATCAAATACCTATTGGGTGAAATAGGTCTCCACATACTGAACCTAGTTGAACAAGGTTGCAGTCGCCCCGAGGAGATAAAGGGATTCACCTCCTACAGTAACAGTTGTATCTCTATCAAGCTCGAGCTTCTCTCGACAATCGGATTGATTCGTGAAGACATGGGGGGATATACTTTAACCCCAAACGGCTCTGCAGTACTTGCAAGAATATATGGGCTCCATTAAACGAGATGGTGTGACAAAATGAATTCGCTAACAACCGCAAGGGTATCTATAATCAAAGACGGCAGCATAGATCTGAAAGGGCTTGAGGAAGCAATAGGAATCTCCCCCACGAGCAACGCACTTCTAATTGGCACAGCGAGTAAGTTCATACGCATCATCCCAATTCACAGTTCAAGCATTCTGCATGTTCGCGTTTCATTCTCGGGACATGATTTTTCAAATGCAGCCCGGGGTGTTTTGCAGAAGCTCAAGAATCTGGGAGTGTCAATGGTCCACTCCACTGGCTTCTGCCCAATTGCTGATGCGTGCCTGTGGGAGGGTTTCTTTGAGGGCACATACAAGAGTAAGATTGATGAATTCGTGTCTTGGCTCAAGGACCAAGAGCTAGTACTTGAAGTCGAAACGTTTACACTGTCTCTTTGAATTGGCTCTTAGATGGGGCGTGCCATGTCAATGATCGAACACGATTCCACAAAGGCGATACTTGAGCGTTTCAAGAAAGCGACAAGTGAAGCAGATGAATGTTTTTACACCCAGAAGTATCAGCAGGCTATGGCTCTCTTTTTTGATGCCAGTCAGTCCGCAGATGAGATGTTTGGGAAATTTGTCTCTCTTCTCATGAAGACAGCCCCAAGCAACGCCTATCGAGTACTTCTCATTGAGATACTGAGCTGGCGGCTCAGATACTATACAACTCAATATGACTATCACCTAGCAGTTGCTCAGACCCTCAAGGGGCTACCTCGCGAAGAGTGGCTGGCACGCTTGGAAACCATCCTCATCCTATCACAGAGTCTTGTAGACAAGCTAATACCATTACTGAAAGAAGTGGTGGATGTGAGTATTCGTGCAAGGATCAATGATGTTCTCATTGATTGGGTGACAGGAGTCAATGACCTAGTAGTCAAACTAAAGACCTGGGGACTCTCTAGTGCTGAGTCAGCGAGGGTACTGGAGTGGGCGCTTGATAACGGACTCCGACCGAACAAATAAGCCGCCACTAGTCTGTGGCTTCAATGAATAGCGATGCAACTTCTGTATCAGCCAGTTGCAAGTGACTGTCAACATAGCAAACCAAGTAGTGATCATGATGCTTAATCACGATGGCTGCCGGAAATCGTTCAACGTCCTTGAGGGCACCCTTAGGTATATTCCACTTTATAGTTTCTTTACAGATCGGACATTGCATCCATCTAGGCCCATCGGACATTAAGAACCACCTATTACACTTGAGAATGAAAGAAAGGTACTAAAAACGTTTTCCGCTATATTTAGGTCGTCAAATTCGCCTGACTTTCAGGGTCTACGCAGGCATATCTCTGGCGATGTGACCATTTCAAACTATGTATGTGGCATTCAGAATCATAGATGTGTATGGTCACTCATCTATGTCGAGATTCCACGCCCCGGGGTCCTTCAGGTCTCTACTCAGTATCGGTCGCTTCCTTCGTGCAAGTGCAGATATGTCGGCACGATCCGAGTCAACAATGATCTCCTTTGTTTCCATGTCAAGGCTGCCAGGAACAATACCGTTCTCAATTCCCTCACGGATCAACTGTGTTATCCTCTTCAGTGGGAGCCCCGTACTGTCCGACAGGCTCTTCAGCGACACTGCGTACTCGGATTCTAGTATTGTTCTAATGAACCCCCAAAACGTAAGTTTGAATATGCGTCGAACGTCATCCATTCCCTTTCTATCTGTGACTCTTGCCACAGCTGCTTCAATGTACATGTCAGCATCGCCGAACTGGTACTCACTTAGCATCAGAGCGAGATTGATCAGCTCTTTTGCCTCCCCTCGCGTGGTCTCAGCAGCAGCATGGATGAGATGTCGAGCCATGTCGATGTCCCCGCCCAAGATTGCACAGAAGGCACCATCGACAAAGCAGATTGGCTTATGTCTCTCCTCTGCTGCCATGATGAAGGCCTCAGAGGCGATTTGACAATCAATCTCGAACTTCTCATGCTCGCCCTGTCTTATCCATGCCAAGCCAGCCTCTCTCATGGCGTTGGCTGCCAGAAAATACTCCTGTGCCAGCATACCATGTTCATACGCACGTTCTAAGCATGCGGCCGCCCTTGCAAAGGCCTCCCAACGTTGCCAGCACTTGGCTGCCTCTATAAATTGATTCATGGCCTCGGAATTATGTCCCTCCGAGGCCAAGTCCTCTGCCATTTGCTGATATGTCTGACAATCAGCTCTTCGCATAGTCAATTTTCTCCGTTGACGCCGGGGTGCTCTTGCCCGAACCTTCACCCATCTAAGCTATCTGTCTGAGGTGATCCTCCCATCTTTCATTCTAAGAACTCTCTTGGCGTACTTGACAAGATCCTCATTGTGGGTCACGAGGACAACAGTCATCCCCCTTTCCTTGTTGAGGCGGGCGATTATCTTCATGATGTTGTCCCCAGTCTTAGAATCTAGATTTCCCGTGGGCTCGTCACAGAAGAGGATTGGCGGGTTGTTCACCAATGCTCGTGCAATTGCCACACGCTGTTGTTCACCACCACTCATCTGGCGGGGGAAGTGGTCCTTGCGTTCAAGCATATCGACTTCTCGAAGCACTTCAAGTGCCATGGCCTCCTGTTTCTCCTTGGTCAATTCCTTACTTGGCCAAAGAACCGCCTCGATGTTCTCGAACGCTGTGAGGTCCTCAATGAGAAGGAACGCCTGAAAGACGAAGCCTATCTTCTGCGCTCTAAGCTTTGGCATGTCCCGCTCGCTGATTAGCGTGACATCAACTCCGTCGAGGAGCACCCTGCCTGACGTAGGCGCTTCGAGACCTGAGAGCACATGAAGGAGAGTCGACTTTCCACACCCTGATGGACCAACAACTGCAACGAACTCTCCGGGTCTGATCTCAATATTGACATCCTTGAGAGCGGCGACTGTCTTCTTACCACGACCATATTCCTTGTTCACTTCTTCAGCCTGAATGATTGGGTTTGCCATTTTCATTCCTCCCTGAGCGCCTTCATCGGCGGGATCTTCATTGCTCTCCATCTTGCGAGAGCAAGACCTGGAATCTGAAGTATGATTATGTAGAATAACGTCCACGCCATTGCTGTGGGCGCAACTACGACCAACGATTGAACGTCGCTGAGAACGCCAAAGTCGGTCCCCATATATGCAACAATGCCTAGTATTTCAACACCAAGTTCAACCACGATCAAACATGCGACCGCGGCCACTATCACAACTTCGCCGATAAGTAGTAGCAATATCTCCGAGTTACCCCACGATACACACTTGAGAATGGCAATGTCTCGTGAACGAAATTGGCTGATTAATATGGCATATACTGTGGCAACAATGAATGCCATGATTAGCCATGGCCACTCCATGCTGCCGCTGGTAAGCGCGGACTGAAGTCCCTTGCCCACGGCGATAAAGAGCACTGCATATATGATGATAAACGCAGTCACTCGTTTTTTCGCTCGAAATGCAAGTCTAAATCCTTTGAAGAGAATCTTAAAATTCAAGGATGCGTTTCCTCCAAGTTCATGATGGCGAGTTCATGATTCAACCAATGCTTAATGTGTGTTGTGGATATATTGTTGCATCTAATACCTATGCTGACAACGGCGCTGGGGACTATTCGGCATCATCATCTTCATGAGTGAACCTCGGTGTGCCATCTCTCCAGAGCTCTCGCATCAGAAGATCTCGGATGGCCACTCTGATGACCTCGCTTCTTGAGGGATACAACCCCATCTCCACAAGTTTGTCCACACCACTCACATAGAGTTCGCTCATCTTTACTGTTATTAGTCGCATCGTTGAAAGCTCCCGGCAATCGAACTGCTGTTCACCATATTATAACATCTTCGAACTTGAAAGGTGAATGGCGCCCCACAGGGAATACTAGTTTGTGTGAAAAAGGCTTAATACTTCATAATCTACGCTTGTTCGTAGTCTGGTCATCCATGAATATTGGGTCACAATGAAAGCACTATGGCATGCATCTGACCAGAGAACAACTGAGGTGGCAATGTGTCCGATAAATTTGATCTTATGCGTAAGGTTGTCATGATTGGTGCAGGTGGAAGTGGGAAGACTGCACTCGTCAACCGGTTTCTTACGCAAAAGTTCACAGAACAGTATATTGTCACAATCGGTTCTCAATTTGCAGTGAAAACAGTCTCGGTCGAGGACTCCAATGGGAAACCTGTAGTTGTCAAACTGCTTGTATGGGACCTTGCAGGGCAGGAACGCTTCGACTTTATCCGTACAAGTTATTACAAGGGCGCAAAGGGCGCGCTTCTTGTCTATGATGTGACCCGCAAGAGCACCTTTCTCGAACTCTCAAAATGGATTGAGGAGACAGAGAATGCCTTGGGAACGAGGATACCCATCATTCTTCTCGCAAACAAGGTGGACCTTATTGATGAACGCGTGATCAGCACTGAGATGGGACAGCAGTTTGCTCAAGAGTATGGTCTGAGTGGTTACCTCGAGACCAGCGCCTTGACCGGGGATAATGTGGAGAACGCATTTCATCTACTGGCCAGAGAGGCGATCAACAACTAGTTTGATTGCCTATGCGATGGCATCATTCGGTATGCTTATTGGGTGTCACCTCTGCCTCTTTCACCAATACTCTTCCAAATATTGGGGATGAAATATGTCCAATCATAGATTAGATTTGAAGTTCTTGGAGAAATTATGCAACGCTTTTGGACCAAGCGGCCATGAGCATGAGGTTCAGAGTCTTGTTCGTGACTACGCGTCCAAATTCGCTGATGAGGTTTCATATGATCGTCTCGGGTCTGTCATCTTTCGTAAGGGGACTGATGGACCCAAGATCATGATTGCAGGCCATGCCGATGAGATAGGCTTTGTGATAACTGATATTGATAAGAACGGATTTCTCCGTTTTCATCAACTGGGTGGTTGGTGGGACCAAACACTACTGACACAAGAGGTACTGATCAAGCCCTCAAAGAGTGACGAAAAGGTCGTGGGCGTCATAGGTGCACCTCCCCCGCACATCTTGCCCGCGGAGATGCGTAACAAGGTAGTGACAAAGGACAAGATGTACATTGACATCGGATGCAGCTCGGAGGACGAAGTCAAGGAACTTGGAATCCGTGTCGGTGACCCCGCAGTTCCATATTCCTCGTTCAGAACAATGGAGCGTGTTCGCAAGGAGAAGAAAGATCCGAAGGACGAAAAGTCCGAAGAAGTCGAGCGCAAAGTCACACTTGCTGTGTCCAAGGCATTTGACGACCGAATTGGTGTGTTCATCGCTCTTGAGGCACTCAGAAGAATCTCTGAGGATGGCATTGCATTACCAAATACTGTCTACTTCGTCTCCACCGTCCAAGAAGAGGTTGGTCTAAGAGGCGCCAGAACCGCCGCGCAGAAGATCTTGCCTGATATTGGCTTCTCCCTTGATGTGGACATCTCTGGCGATGTTCCTGGTGCTGAGGGACTTGTCCAGAAGATGGGAAAGGGTGTTTCAATCTCTGCAGGTGATGGTTCGATGATTCCCAATCCTCGTCTCAGGAGCTTTGTTCTCAACATCGCTGAGAGCAAGAATATTCGTCATCAACCAGCATTCCTAAAGGCTGGCGGAACCGATGCTGGAATCATTCATCTCACAGGGATGGGGGCACCGTCACTCTTCATAGGTGTTCCAACAAGACACATCCACTCTCATCACTCGGTGTTAGACCTCAGTGATGTTGAGGCCGCCGTTGACCTACTTGTTGAGGTTCTACAAGGACTTGATGATAGTACGGTCAAAGGTTTTGTCGAACTGTAGAAAAGAAAATCAGAAGACCTGCACGAGTAGTGCAGGTCCCATCCTTCTATTGCAGGTTAGCGTTCACGCTTGCCCTCAATGAATTCGTCAACTCTTGTTCTTGCCTCAAAGTCGTCAATCTGATAACGCGGATGCTTGAAGCTGTAGGAGCTGATGCTTGAGAGTTCTCCGCCAATGCCACGGTCAAGTGCAATCTTGATGGCTCTCACGACGTCAATGATGACTCCTGCGCTGTTTGGTGAGTCCTGTACTGAGAGCTTGAGGCTGAGGTCAAGCGGAAGATCGCCGAAGGCTTTTGCTCGCATGCTGATGTAGCATACCTTGTTGTCCCCAAGGAATGGGACATAGTCACTTGGCCCAATCTTGGTCGGGAGCTCATAGTCGACGCAGCTTGTGACCGCCTCTGTCTTGCTCACTCGTTTTGTCTTGAGCCGTTCCTCAACTTGCATGTTCTCGAAGTCTGTATTTCCCCCGATATTGAGCTGATACGTGTTCTCAATGATCAGACCACGTTTGTCATACAACTGGGCTAGGACTCGATGGAGTATTGTTGCACCCAGTTGGCTCTTGATATCATCTCCTGCACAAGGAATGCCTCTACGCTCGAACTCCTTGGCGTATTCGCTGTTGGGGTCCGAAACGATAAACTCCGGAATTGCATTGATGAATGCAATACCAGCATCGAGTGCAGCCTGCGCGTAGATGCGAGATCCCTCTCGACTACCCACTGGGAGATAATTGATTAGAACATCAGCCTTTGCGCGTCGAAGTTCCTCCGCCACATCTACGGGCTCGATCTCGCTCTCATCATATACGAAGAACGAG
>JAGSHP010000187.1 GCA_029855925.1 Candidatus Thorarchaeota archaeon
AAATCATAGGTGTGGGCGGGATACGAATGAAGTCCATTGTATTGACTCACGGAGATGTTGATGGAATCACTTCTGGTGCCATCGGTCTCTTGGCGCATCCTGGGGCGGACCTCTATTTCACCAAACCATCCCAGATACACAACGACCTGTACCGAGTGTCCAAGGATCGACCAGACGTTGTTTCTATCAGTGATATTGCTTTGAACACAGCCCACTTCGATGATATCCTCCGTGCCTTGAGCAAGTTCCCCCCTGACACGGTGATCCACTGGACCGACCACCATCCCATGGCAGCCAAGTATCGTCGTAGGTTATCGCAGCATGTCAATCTATTTCATGAGATTGGCCCGTGTGCTGCTGAACTGATGTATCGGAAGTTTCACGACAGACTCCCTGAGCATGCTCTCCGACTCGCTCTATACGGTGCAATTGCAGACTACTGCGATGCGACGCCCTTTGCAAAGGAACACTTTGAGGACTTTGACAAGCGCACACTGTACATGGAAGCAGCACTTCTTGTCCAGGCACTTCAGGAGATCGATTATCGTCGGGAGTCAAAGGATCTCACCTGGGAACTGACTCTTGGGATTGAACCAAGTGCCATGAACAACATTGTCGCTCTTGCCATGAAGGCCACGCGCGTGGAGCATGAGGTGTTTCGTTATGTTCAGGAACATGCTCGCAAGATTGGACCAATTGGCTATGTCCTCGATATGCCAGTTCACGGTTACAGGGGGAAGAGTGCCAAGTTTGCAGCGTATGCAACAAACACGCCAATTGGCATCAGTGCACGCTCATCAGAGGATGAGATCGACATCTCAATACGGCGACGCAACTCGTCCATCAACCTGAATCGTGCCCTTCTCAATGTTCTCCCCAAACTATCAACCGGTCAGGGCGGTGGACATCCAGCCGCATGTGGCGGCAGTATGTCCCGTGAGGAATTTCCCCGCTTCCTTCAGTTACTCGGAGAAGAAGTGACATCGCATCTATAGCATCAGCGTAATGGCGCTCCAGATCACCCAAACGACCGTGACAATTGCTTCGCCCGCAATCACTCCGCTAAGAAGACGACTTGTCTTGTCCTTTTGCATCTCTTGACTTTCGATTCGGTCTGGATAGAGGTCGCGTATCTCCCCGGTCTGTTTCTTCTGTCTATAGTCAACAAAGGCTCCAATGAGCATTGCCACGGAGGTTGCTGGGGGAATTAAGAGACCAACTACAAGGCTTATGGGGCTCATATTGCGCTTGTGAATCTCTCTACCCACTAGATAGCCAATGACACTGAACGCAAAGAGATACAGGAATTGAAAGAATGGGTGGACACCCGGAAAGATAGACGAGTCCATTCCTGGTAATACGAGATTGCCAAGACCCTGCAGGCTCAATACAAGAAATCCGAATAGTTGTGCCGCTGGGGCGGGGAACTCTGCTGTTCCGAAATGATATATTGAATATACCATGTATGTCATGAGTGACCCCACAAATGTCCCTAACAGCATCCCCAAGAATGCAGCCTTGAAAACATCTCTGCCCCGCACGCCTGTCAGCCTACCAAGTTTGAGATGCACAAGCAATGCGATTGCAGCATCCTGAAGTGCCCCCAACATGGACATGAACGTGGTCACTGCTTGGAATGTGACCCTGAAGAACAAAATGGCTGGGATTGAGACGACATCAGAGATATATCCTGCAAGCATTCCCGTTTCGCTGATAGCCCTAGCTGTGAAATATGCAGATACGAGTACCAGTGGCCCACCCAAGACAAAGAGAAGCCAATGAATCTCCAGTCCCACAAAGGGTTTGACCAAGAAGAAGACAATCGTCCCAACAATCATAAACAAGATCACAGACACAAGGGCGACCCACGGAGGGACCTGCCCATTTCTGGCCTTCATGAAACCTCTTGGATCTCTGGCAAGTTGTCGAAGGTCCTCCTTAAAGGTCTCTACAGAAAATAACTCCTCATGGACACGCAGTAGTCGTGGTTCGTCACGCACCTTGTGTGGCCGGTCAATCTCGAGCACCGAGCCATTTTGGTCGTCATTGCGTTTAGTCACTAGCTCGTCGAATGCCTCATAGGTCAAGGTATCATCTTTTCTGCTGGTGGCGAAATCACCTAAGATTACTGTGGCAAACACACCCAATGCAAGATAGAGTATCTCTGGTCTGTGAAGGTGGGCACTATATGGAATTGGCTGAGCCCCCTCTAGGACAATCCAAATGGTAAGAGTCATGAGACTCCCTAGGAATAGGGTGAGAGTCCTCTTCCATCCAACGAAATACCCAATCGCTGCAATGAGCGGAGAATTACTAATCCCTATCCAATTCGGGATTCTAGCAGCTGATGGGATCAGCGACCTTATCATATATGGGAATGTGGAGAACGCCTCCCCTCCGGACACCTCGACCGCTTTTGTTGCCCCCACCCACGCTCCAGAAGCAACTACTCCAATAGCCACATCCTTCTTGGCATCTCTATCAAGACCCATTGAGATTATGCACTCGGCTTGAGGCTTGACCTGTGGCCATGGCTCATTCTCAAACCGTTCTCTGAATGGGGCAAGTAGTAAGAGCCCGAAAATTGCACTAGTTCCTGTCACAAACACAATGAACGGGTATGTGATCAGGCTCTGTGCGACCTCCGGTGTAAATATCTCAATTGCAGGAAATGTGATGAGCACTCCGGTGGAGATCATCGAGGAGCTATTTGCTATGGCAACGACAATCGTGTTCTCCTCTTTTGTGTACCCTCCCTTGATTCCCAGTGCAAGGGCCCCCAGCATCTCAGCGCCCACGAAGTATACCACTCCCAACTTGAGCGAGAGATAGATCCCCAAGAATGTCATTACAATGCCCACGCCGATTCCAGTGGATATTGCTCTCTTTGTCAGAGGGAACTTGGGTTCGACCAGTACTCCAATGAATATGAGAATGCCCGATAGGGCCATTACAGTCATCTCGGTGAAGATGCCAAGGGCAAGACTGAGTCCGAGAAGAAGGAGTATGACGAGTGTAGAGACACCCATGTCCTTCTTCGTCAAGCTTTGATGGTTCAGAGCAGCGACAAGCAAAGCGCCCTCCACTATTCCTGCGATGATGGTGCTTGGATCTGACCACCGCCCCTCCATCATCACAACAATCACGTAGAACAGACCCGCACCGAAAAGTCCAGCCAAGGTCATTCTTGTCGATCTACGGTCTTTAAGCAAGGGGGCGGTCTCCGATGAAGGTTCATATGAAAGTTCGCGGCGTGTTGAAGTTCGTTCAGAGTGGGGCGTGAAAGAGTGCTGGAGGCTTCCGACTTTTATAGGTTTGGCAAATAGGTCAGCCACACTCTATCTCTCTAGCCGCAGTCGTCTCAAAGCCTCTTCCTTGTTGACACCGGTAATCGCCAATGTCTTCTCTCTGTTCTTGTGCCCTGCAACAATCGTGACCGATGAATTCGAGACCCCCAGAAATTTGGATAGTCTCTTTATCAGTTCTTTATTCGCCTTGCCCTCTCTTGCAGGGCTTCTCAAGTTGACTGAGATGCATGTGTCAGTGATTTCTTCTATGAACTGTCCTGACCTTGAGTTTGGCCTCACGAGCACGGTGACCAGAATGTGACCCTCTCTCTCTACTATAGGGGACTCTTCCATACTTGTTCTATGACCTGATACAATTTTAGTATACCTCTCAAATATGGCACGGCGAAAAACAAGTTCCACAGAGGTTCACTTAAATTTGGTAATGTGCCTGATATATTCAGAGGATTCACGCGAAATCCAACGGGGTGAATTTAATGTCTGATCCAGTAATGGAAGCGTATACACAAGCCTATAATGACTCGGGACAACTAGTGCAAGCCTTTGGCGTAATTACAACATCAGGTCAGGTCCTTTGGCAGAGCAGCAACTGGGACCTAACCGCGGATGCACCAGGGCTTGGCGCTGCAGTTTCTAAGGGCGCGACCTCGGTGGTGCAGAACCAAGTGAAGTATAGCACTATCCGAACAACACCTGAGAGTCTTGTTGCTCGAAGTGTTGCCGGAAATGGTACACTCATTCTTGCAAAGATTGAGGGCGACAAGTTTGTCGTTGCTTGGGTTGATCCCAGTGCACCTCCGGACCAAGTTTATGTAGATGTGGACCGTGCTGCAAAGAAGCTCAAGGGTAAGATATAGATGGTTCTTACCGTGGGGCAGGATGAGGGCGGAGACCATCCCCTCTATCCAGCCTCTATGCTTTTCCATAGCGGGGGATGAGTATGGAAGATCCAATTGCTCAAGCATGGAGTGACCTGTACACGTCTAATCCCAAGATCAAGGCATTTGCCCTACTAAAGGGGTCTTCGGTCACATGGCAGACATCGAACTGGAACCTTGTGAATGAGGCTGATGTGCTCTCATCCATCCTCAAGTCCCCAGCTGATACTCTTCGCATAGGCGATGTTGAATATCACCGTGTCCATGTTGATGATACTTCTTTTGTGGCAACAGCTGATGGAGATGGAGGTCATCTCCTGATGAGCCTCATCGATGTTGGGACTTGGCTAGTGGCATGGGCTGCCCCAGAAGCAGATCCGGAACTTGCTCAGATTGACCTTGCCAAGACTGCCCTTGACCTTCGTGAAAAGGTCTGAGTCACACACGGCAGTAAATTTAGATACCTGTCTGTTGTATCAAATGATGAGGGAGATTCTACCA
>JAGSHP010000006.1 GCA_029855925.1 Candidatus Thorarchaeota archaeon
CCCATGGGAATTGCAGTCGCGTCCAACGGTCGAGTCTATGTTGCGGACATGGGCAATGATCGTATTCAAGTGTTCGACGCCTCAGGCAGTTACATCACTCAATGGGGTTCTACGGGGACGAGCTCCGGTCATTTCCATCAGCCTGTTGGTGTCGCGATACGAAACTCCAATGGCTATGTATATGTCACAGACATGGGTAACGACCGTGTGCAATACTTTGATGCAAACGGTGTCTATCAGGGGGCATGGGGTTCGCAAGGAACAGGTACAGGTCAATTCAACGCTCCCACAGGCATTGCCGTTAATCAGAATAATGGAGAGGTCATTGTTGCTGACAGCACATACAACCGGGTTCAGAGATTCACTTCCACAGGTACCTATCAGAGCTTGGTCGGATCAGGTGGCAGCTATGCCGGCAGTGGCAGTAATGGATACTTCAGGAATCCAATTGGTGTCGCTGTCAGTTCTACTGGCACGATCTATGTTGCAGATATGGGCAACGACAGAATACAATACTTCAGCTCAACCGGGAGCTATCAGGGCAACTGGGGAAGTGACGGCACCGGTAATGGCAACTTCAGAATCCTATATGGCGTTGCAGTCAATGGTTCCGGACATGTCTACGCTGTCGAGCGTGGCGGTACCTCCCGCAAGTCGGTGACATGGAATGCAAACGCGCACGGGACCGGAAATGCGGCACCAGTCTTTCAAATCGATGGATACTACCACAGGAACCCTGCCAACCTCTACGGCTTCTGGTACAATCCTGGCGACAAGGCATTCGTCAATCAGACCATTCATATTGACCGCGGCGATGTCACATGGGCTGGCGTCTCTCTAGACTATTATGCCGACTGTCGCGGGTGGGGTAGCTACATGACCGGCTTCTTTGAGCTGTTTGTTTCCGTTGGTGACCCTGACTTTGGCGGTTCATACCTATGGAGTATAAAATATGATTATATTGATGATGACAATACCTGGTTCTCTACTGGCCTTATGCCTGTTGACTACTCGTCCATCTCTTTGCCTGATCTCGACATAATGGCAGGCTTGCGTGTCACTCAGAGCGAGTGGTATCGAAGTAATGACATACTACCAGAAGGACGGCTGGACAATATTGTAGTCTACATCAAGGCAAAGGCAACTCCTTCTGATGTTAATCTCAAGATGGATGGTGTCGATGTCTCTGATGTGATTCAGGGGTCCACCGCGGTGTGGGGTCAGGGAACCGCTTCCTACACTCCAACAACACCTTGGAACAATGGCAAGGCCTATGCCAATTTCAGTTGGACTCCCAGTCCACTCCCTCCGTCTCCGAACTTGGATATTAGCGTTGATATTAGCGCCACAGTCACCGTCTATGCTCGACGATACAATAGCCCGACGATTTACGATACGAGTACGTTCGCAACTGGTGATCAGTACACGGTGGAGAATGCCACCGATGTTCGATGGGCGACCAATCATTATGCTGCAGTTCCTGGTGGGTACGAGTCTCGATATTTCTTTAACATTACACTACCCATGACCAGAGATGTCTATCATGTTGGGCAACCAATTGCACGGTTGACAAATCTGACATCTGGATGGAGCTATGGTGACCCCGGGGACGGACTGCTCAATGTCTCTGCATATGAGATCACGACCACAGACCTGAATGGTTTCTGGTATGTGAAAGGGAACTCTACAAACATGATCACGGACCTTGAGGTCTGGGATGGCAGCCAGTGGGTCCGCACGACCACCTTCAGTGCTGATGATGTGACGCAGTTCCGTGCAACCTTGCCCACCACGTATGCTAACGATGTAGTGAACTTTACAGTCTACGATCCATCAGGTTCTGCGTGGACCACCCTCCAGGCCACGGTCGATGGTTCTGGTCATGCCGTTGCTGGGCCGGTCACTCTTGATTCGGTGAGTGCCTCAGTAGGGTCATGGGAGGTTCAGGCTTATGTGACTGATGAGGTCTCGTCTGGGTCAATTCATAACGTCGGTTTCTTCAGAAGAGGTTTTGATGTACAACACAGCACTGGAATGTATGTCAAGTATCCTGTGGGCGGTGCGTCCACATGGGAAGTAAACGTCACTTATGGCGACTTGGTTCTTCTCCAAGTGCGCGTCAACGATAGCGACAATGGTGACCTGTTGCCTGGCGGCGCGATGACGTATAGCTGGCCCGCTGGCTCTGGTTCCATGAATGACTTGGGCACAGGCGAGTATAGTGTTACGTTGAACACGAGCAAGCTTGCAGGAAATGGGCCCGCTGATGTTCAATTGAACTGGAACAAGCCTTACTACGATTCACTAGCCAGAACCTTCAGACTGAACGTGATCTTCACGAGTGACCTGCTATCCCCCGATGCGCCCGGTATCGACGTGCCCAAGGGGTACAATGCAGACTTGACGCTCTACTTTGAGGATCAGCTCGGCAATGGAATAGTTGATGCAAGCATCACCTGTAATTGGACACTTGACACTTACACAATAACGCCAGTCAGTGGTAGTGATGGTTACTATACTCTCTCAATGAGCACCACCAACGTCCCTCTAGGAACGTATGAGGTAGAGATCACTGCGTCAAAGGACTTTGTCGAATCTCGAACAATTGTCCTCTCGGTTCAGGTACGTGAACTCCGAACGTCAGCAATCCCCTCCACGAGTCACCTCTCACTCCCTGTTGGTTATATCACTTCGTTTACCATCACCTACACAGATACTGATCACGACACGCCCATAAGCGGCGCTGAGAGTGCTATCTCAATGAACTGGACCGGCGTCCACGGTTTCTACACGATTGTAGAAACATCGACACCCGGAATCTACAACGTGACGGTACACTCGTACTCTGATGATTCATTGGGACCATATGTGCTTGAAGTGAAGGTCGAACGTCCTGCGACGCAGAACCACACCTTCTACATCGACGTTGAGCTGCGAACTCACCTCACCTCATTCTATCTGAAGAATCCTGTTGACCCCACACCATATACGGCTAATATCGAGATAACCGTCGTGTACTACGATGTTGACGCAGAAGCAGGAATTGAGAATGGGTCGGCTGTTGGCTATCACGTCCTAATCTACGTGGTCAGTAGTCTGCCTGACCTCAGCTACACGGTGAGCAATGGGTCTATCGCAGGAGAATATCTCATCGTCATTCCTGCGAGTGCTTGGGGATCAATTGGTGCAAAGAATCTCACAATCTATGCGAACTGGACAGGTCCGACCGTCAAGTACACTAATGAGACGGTTGACCTCACGGTAACAGTCACTGCAACTCCTACGGATATCTTCATAGGCGAGAATCCAGTTTCAACTCCCTACGGAGAGAACATAACCTTCTCGCTAGTTTACTACGACACTGCTGGCGACACTGGCATTGTAAATTCCACTGGTCTCTACGCAGGCAATGTCCATCTCACGGTGACTGTTCTTACTGCCGGACAGTCGCTCGATCAGTCCAAGATGGTCATTACTGAGATTGATCCCATTGGACGCCCGGGTGAATACAGGTTTGAATTCAACTCGTCATTTCTGAGCGGTCTCATTTCATGTGATCTGGAGATCTGGTTCAACTGGACAAAAGGAGAACTGCCACTTTATGAGAACAGGACTCTGATTGTTACTGTCTACACCACTCAACGTCAGACCTTCGTGGACTGGCAGCCGCTTCCAATAACGCCGTATGACGAGTTGGTGAACCTGACGCTCACCTACAGAGACTCTCTCTCAGGTGACATAATCTACAACGACCCCAATCTCTACATTACCATTCAAGAGAGTGTGACATACACAGTCTATTATGATGGCGACGCAACTGGCGAGTTCCAGATCGAGCTCGACACCTCTTCTTGGGCACCAGGAACTCACACGTTCCATGTGAATGTCACTTGGGTCGGAAGCCCATACTATCAGAATCGCACCTCGGTAGCTGTGACAATCACTGTGCGTACACGGTACACGTCCCTTACCCATGGCTCCTATGCACCAATACAATACGCAAACAATCTGACCATCGTATTCACTTACAGAGACCTCGATGATCTCTCTACGGCAGGCATGAACAATGGTATTCTTAGCCTTGATGCGTCTCTTACAGGATACTATTGGTGGACTGACAATGGCGATGGCACCTACACGGTTATCCTGAACACAGCTGCGTTCGGTAGTCTGGGAACATACCTGATAAATGCCACGATTACTTATGGCGGGGCACGCTACTGTGATGATGCCTCGGACTCGTTCTATCTAACTGTGGTAGAGCGTAGGACGCAATTGAGCAGTGACCTCCCAAGCCCTGCGCCATATCTCGACCTCGCCAACATAACTGTACACTATATTGATGATAACACCAATGCAGGCATAGTGAGTGCAAGTGTCAACGCAACCTGCGCTACCGCGGCAATACCGCTCGTTTATGGAAGCAACTATTGGGTCAAAATGCTCAGTCCCGGTGAGTACGTTGTTAGCATCTCGACCGAGGCGCTCGGAAACTTTGGTTCCTATGTTATCAACATCACAGCGACTCATCCAGACCTGCCCTACTACCAGTCGAGGCACATTCTGGTCGAAATTGAGGTATCAAGAAGACCCGCTAGCCTGTCAATCGTAAAGTCCCCTCTCAATACACAGCTTCTTGATAATGTCGAATTTGAGATTAGAGTGACCGACACACTGTCAGATACCGCTGTGACACTCAACAAGTCTCTGCTGATCCTCACTCATGGGTCGGGCCTCCCCATTTCGGCCTCCGAGTATTCGCTGGCTCCCTCGGGAAGCAATTACATTATTGCCATCAACTCGACAACTCTGACCTCAGTTCTTGTGCAGGGTCATCCTATCACGATTCAATTCTATTGGGGTGATGTTGCTCCATACTATTCAAACTCAACTGCGACGACTGAGGTTACAATTACCATGCGTGCCACGCAGGTCGTTGTGATCTCAACTCCCCCTGCTGACATTTACTACAATGCTACTGCGCTGGTGGAGTTTACAGATTATTCCACATCCCTTGGTATTAGTGGTGCAGCGCTTACCATAAAGTGTCTGAACACAACACCGATCCAATACTGGATTGTCGATAACCTCGACGGAACATATGAAATACGTGTCAATACAAGCACATTCACATCAACCGGCCGTTACTTCTTCTCACTGAACGTTAGTATTGCTGGATTCCCCTATTATCAAAACCACACCGACACTGACTACAGCATAATGGTGAACCCTGTTGCAACCATTCTCTCTCTGGTCGTACCTTCGGATGTGACCTACTATTCAGGTGATGTGGTTCAACTGAACATCTCTTTCACCAATGTCCGTACCGGGCTCGGAATCACAAATGCAGTTGTCAAGACCGATTGGGGGGTACAACATGGCACGCCATACACGTTGAGCGAGATTGGTGATGGGATCTATAATCTGACCATAGACACTTCGGGTCTTGTTGCTGGTCGATATGTCTTTGAAGTCAATGCATCAAAGTATCTTCACTTCAACAAGACCGTGACTGCGGACATTGTGCTCGCGCCAGTTCCGGTCGTCATCCAACTGAGTAACTCCCCCATCTATCCAATTTGGGGTGATGATATCACCTTCAGTACAAATGCAACGGATGCCCGCGATGGAACTCCCATCGTTGGTGGTTTTGTGTATATGATACTACAAGATGATAACTATACGATGACCGATGTCGGAGGTGGGCTGTATAACGTCACAATACCCACAGGTACCTATGACGCCGGTTACTACACCATTTCATTGCACTTCGAAAAGACGAACTATGAGGTCAGGGACATTGATGTAGAATTTCGGATTGGCAAGGTCCCCGCCTCGTTGAGTGCATCACTGAGTTCTCTGAGTGCGGTCAATGGGCAGCAGATCACTATTGAGGCTCGGTATCTCCTTGCTAGTGATGATTCGCCAATCTCCATTGGACAACTAACATTCAGCTGGTCTGGTGGCAACGGTACACTTGAATGGAACTCAACCCAGCAGAGGTACATCGGAACACTGACGGTGAGTGATGTGCCGATTGGTAACTATCAGGTGCTTGTCCAAGCGGTCTCAACCAATTACAGAAGTTCCAGCACTCAGATTTCCCTTGAGATCCGCGAGATCTCAACGACACTCTTGCCATATGATGGTGTCTCGAAGTTCTCTGTTGTCTATGGTGGCACCATCAATATCACCGTGTATCTGAACAATACAGACCTCAATGCCCCAGTCACAGACGCACATGTGGAGTACGGTGTAGGATCCCTGATAGGCAATCTATCCCCCACTGGTCAGGACGGATACTACTCGGTCATCATTGATACGCACGACCTCGATGTCAAGAATTGGGTGATAACTGTTTCAAGTTCAAAGCCTGCCCACACCCCATCATCAACGCAGTTCCTATTGACAATCCAATCTATTCCTACGCGAGTCATTGTTGATGAGGCTCAGGTAGAAGTCTATTACGGCTCAAATGCCACATTCAGATTCCTGTTCTGGGACGAGTTCAATGGACGTGGCATCAACGGGTCGATTACAAGTTTTGCAATTGGTCACAGCAATGGGACCCTCGATGACCTTAACAACGGGACCTACCTGTTGACCATCGATTCAACATCAGTGAGCGCTGGACCATTTGGATATGATGTCTTTGTTTCGTTCCAGATGGCGAAGCACAGGTCTGGATTCACTCTGGTCAAGCTTGTAGTGAGACCTCGCCCCACATCAATTGGCGGTCCCTATGAAGTGAACTTTCCAATCGGTGACAACTATTCAATCCTCTTTACCTTCCGTGACACGCTGACCGACCAGATTGTCACTGGTGCGACTGCAGCGGCGATCTGGGAATTCGGTACCGTTTCACTGACGCCACTTGGAAATGGCTCATAC
>JAGSHP010000269.1 GCA_029855925.1 Candidatus Thorarchaeota archaeon
CCAATCAGCGATTCAAGTTCCTGTTGGAGCAGGGGCAGACCGGACTCTCTGTCGCGTTTGACCTACCAACACAGATTGGATACGACTCGGACGACCCGCTCGCAAAGGGTGAGGTCGGCAAGGTCGGAGTGGCCATCGACTCTCTCGCCGACATGGAGGTCCTCTTCGACTCCATTCCCCTCGACAAGGTCAGTACGTCAATGACGATTAATGCACCTGCTGCTGTGCTGCTTGCCATGTACATTGCTGTTGCGGAGAAACAGGGAGTATCCATGGACCAGCTCCGAGGAACCATTCAAAATGACATTCTCAAGGAGTATGTTGCACGAGGCACATACATCTTTCCACCACAGCCGTCCATGCGGCTCATCACTGACATCTTCAAGTTCTGTTCAGAGCGGATGCCCCTGTGGAACACAATCTCGATCAGTGGATATCACATCCGCGAGGCTGGCTCCACTGCTGTTCAAGAGGTCGCCTTCACGCTTGCCAACGGTATCTCCTATGTTCAGGCAGCCATTGATGCAGGACTGGATGTTGACAGGTTCGCCTCGCGTCTATCCTTCTTCTTTGGGTCTCATAGTGACTTCTTCGAGGAGATCGCAAAGTTCAGGGCGGCTCGGCGGCTCTGGGCGAAGATTATGAAGGAGCGGTTCGGAGCCAAGAGTGACAAGTCATGCAGGATGCGCTTTCACACGCAGACAGCCGGATGCACCCTCACTGCCCAGCAACCTGAGAACAATGTCATTCGTGTGACCCTTCAGGCACTTCAGGCGGTCCTTGGCGGGACACAGTCCCTGCACACAAACTCTCGTGATGAGGCTCTCTCCCTCCCAACGAAGGACTCTGTTCAGATTGCACTACGAACCCAGCAGATCATCGCCTACGAGACCGGAGTGGCTGACACAATCGACCCTCTTGCAGGCTCCTACTTCATCGAGCATCTCACGGACGAGATTGAACGACGAGCCATGGAGTACATCGCGAGGATTGACGAACTGGGCGGGTCTCCGGTGGCAATTGAGAAGGGCTTCATCCAGCGGGAGATCACGGCGAGCGCCTATGACCACCAGCGCCTTGTTGATGCAAAGGAGCGAATTGTTGTCGGAGTGAACAAGTTCACCGTCGAAGAGGAGCAGAAGTTTGACTATATGCGAGTTGACCCGGAGGCGGAACGCAAACAGGTCGAGCGGGTCCGCTCAATCCGAGAAAGCAGAGATCAGTCCGCTGTTGATAGGGCACTTGCTGCTCTACGCGAGGGGGCGAATGGCGACGCAAACCTCATGCCATTGATTCTTGATGCGGTTCGCGTGTACGCAACACTGGGCGAGATCTGTGGAGTGCTCCGCGACGTGTTCGGCGAATACCGTGCACCAGACGTACTATAGGAGATGATCAGAATGATTGAGAAGATCGACCACATTGGAATTGCAGTGAAGAGTATCTCTGAGGCACTACCGTACTATCGAGATGTACTTGGTCTCGAGCTTCTTGGTGACGAAATAGTCCCCGAGCAGAAGGTCCATGTTGCATTTCTCAAGATCGGCGAGAGTCGAATTGAACTGCTGGAGCCAACGACTGAAGACAGTCCAATCTCGAAGTTCCTTGAGAGACGCGGTGGCGGAATCCACCACATTGCGGTTCTTGTGGATGATATTGAGGTGGCTCTACGCGAGCACAAGGCAAGGGGCTCTCGGCTGATAGATGAGATCGCCCGTGACGGAGCTCACGGAATGAAGATTGCGTTCGTTCATCCAAAGGCAACAAATGGGGTTCTATTGGAGCTCTGCCAACTCAGCCACTGAGGTCCTGCACACTCTCAGCTTATGTCTGTTTATCATTTAAGAATAGATTTATCTGATTTTTCACGAATATGGTAGTGTTCGGAGGTGAGTTTGGTGACTGAGAGGTTGCCTGCGACTCATTTCGACTACTACCGACTCGCCAAGGAATACGAGGCAACAGGTCGGTACAAGGAGGCGCTTGAGGCCTACAAGAAGGCGATTGAGAAGAAGAAAGACTATGCACATGCGTGGTATTACAAGGCGCTGTTACACCATAGACTGAAACAGTATAAAGACGCCAAGTGCTGTGCAGAGACCGCCCTGAAACTCCAGCCGAGCTGGCATGACCATGTCCAACGAATTCTCTCTGACTGTGAGTCCCACATCCGCTGACAACGACCACAGATCTCCGTTGCGTGAGCCCGCGAGCGGACTTCAGGTCTCGGACTAGCTATTTTTCCCGGCCTTCTCAAGGATCTCTCTGACGGCTCCCGCGGCATACATGGTATCTTCAGCGGACACCATTCTGTTGAAGACGAATCTCACCCGCTCTCCATATTCTCCGTACACAAGCACGCCACGCTTCTTTAGCTCAGCCGCAAGTCCAGCCGCATCAATCTTGAAGTTGTCCAATCGGATGAACAATATATTGGTCTCCGGTCTCTCGATTATGAGTCCATCCAGCCCTGAGAGCTCCCTGTAGAATGTCTGAGCATTCTGATGGTCCTCTCTCAATCGGTCGACCATCTTCTCCAGTGCTATTATCCCTGGTGCTGCTATGATCCCCGCTTGGCGCATCCCGCCTCCCAGCCTCTTTCTGACTCTATGTGCATCGTGAATGAACTCCTCGGTTCCCGCGACCAACGAACCGACAGGGGCAGAGAGACCCTTGCTCAGACATATCTGAACCGAGTCTATCTCCCTCACCAGTCTGCTTGCAGTAATGTCTAGCGCAACAGCGGCATTGAACAGGCGAGCACCGTCACAGTGGATCTTCATATCATGGTCGTGTGCAACCCTCGCAAGTGCGTCCATCTGTTCGGGTCTAACAATGACGCCTCCTGCATAGTTGTGCGTGTTCTCAATGACCACCATTGCAGTTCGTGCATAGTGCGGATTGTCGGGACTGATCACGCTCTCCAAGGTCTCCGGAGTGATGTATCCTCTCACACCCTCGACTGGTTTGGGGAACAGCCCACCCAGTGAGGACATGGCTCCACCCTCAAAGAGAAACGTGTGTGACATGCGCTCAACGACCACTTCCTCGCCGGGTCGCGCCTGTGTCAGCAGAGAAATGACGTTGCCCTGAGTGCCCGAGGTCACAAGTAGCGCTGCCTCTTTTCCAAGTATCCGTGCCGCCTTGTCCTGCAGTTCATTGACGACCTCATCCTCACCGGCAACATCATCGCCAAGTCTACCCTGTCTGTGTGCCTGAACAATCGCATCAATCATCTCATCTGTTGGGAGCGTGAATGTGTCGCTGCGTAGTTCAATCCCTTTCATGGTCTAATGAACGCCCACGCCCGACCATTATGGTTTGTGGTCTGTGCTGTCGGTGATCTTTGTATCTCCTTGACATGTTTCTTGTCAAGGCCAAAATGCCTCAAGGAATCCAATGGCGATGAGACCATGGAACATGGCCACAAAGAGTAGAACTGATACGATGATATCTAATATGACTGGTCCAACGCTTGGCGTGAAGAAGCCGCTCCTCCACCTGTAATCCTTAAAGTCCTCTCCAAAGGTCCGACGGAGATATGATTCCTCGACAAGTGCAAGAATAACGTAGATGAACAGCATACCGTACCATGTGAGCAACATCAGCGATGGTTCAATCCACTGCATCCCATCAGTAATTGACGATATCACATAGGCTCGTTGTGTGAATGCCGCAGTGACAAGCAACATTCCCGAGTATTGTGGATGTCTTAGGAAGCGGTACGGTCCGGAGGTGACAAGACCCTGCCTCTTCTTGAAATGGAGATAGACTGCACTGTATATGATCAATGCGAAGCCACCTATGGTCAAGATGGAACTTGCAAAGTCCGCAACAAGTAGATCCACTATTGCCCATGGTATGGTACCTGGATACATTAACATGAATGTGATGTAAGCGATGAATGGAATCGCCATGAGGCCAGACCAGACATACAGTGGCGGAATCGATGTGACTAGAGGAACCACGTAGCCAGCAAAATCAGACACGCGATTCGCCAGTCTACGAAGAGACCCCACTTTCTCCTCTTCCTGCTCCAATGAAAGCACCGTCAGTAATTCCATGTTTCCATTAATATGCGAATCGTTCGAAGCGGTCGTGCAAGAGCGCATCACTGCGACACGAGAGTGATTGCTTATGTAGTGGGACCACGTTCAGAACTTCAATCCCTGCTTCAGATGTGAGTGGAAAGGCGTAGCTACTCATAATCCAATCAGTTTCAAAGTCTATCAGACAATTGCCCCTCATCGTCGGGGTTTGTCGTCTGTGTTGTGTCAGTGATTCTTGGATTCTCTCGACATGTTTCCGTCTAGGGCAACACGGAAGCCTCAACGAATCCGATGGCGACGAGACCGTGAAGCAGAGCCACGAACAGGATGATTGATAGAATGACATCAGGTATGAAATGGCCCAGCCCGGGGGTGAAGAACCCGCTCTTCTTCTTGTAATCTTTGTAGTCCTGTCCAAATGTTCGACTGAGGTACGCCTCTTCGATGAGTGCAAGAATCAAGTAAATGCACAGCATGCCATACCATATGACTATCATCATCCACGGGTCAATCCACGAAAGTCCGAGAGTGATATTGGCTATCACGAAGGCCCGTGCAGTGAAAGCTGCAGTGACAAGTAACATTCCCGAGTATTGTGGGTGCCTCAGGAAGCGATACGGTCCGGAGGTGACAAGACCCTGCCTCTTCTTGAAATGGAGATAGACTGCACTGTAGATGATCACTGCGAAGCCTCCCACTGTCACGATGGAACCAGCGAAGTCTGCACCAAAGAGTTCTACGACTGCCCATGGCAGAGTGCTTGGATTTGTCAACATGAATATGATGAAGCTGATGAACGGAATCGCCATGAGGCCGGTCCAGACCGGTAGCGGAGGAATCGATGTGACTAGTGGGATTAAGTAGCCCGCAAAGTCAGACACACGATTCACTATTCTGCGAAGAAGTCCAACTTTCTCCTCTTCCTGCTCCAATGAAAGCACCGTCACTATTCTCATGTTTTCATTAATATGCGACTCGTTCGAAGCAGTTGTGCAACAAATGTATCACGGCACACGTGACCAGCCGTCATCGCCTGTCTGTCCACTTTGAGGACATCGATTTCCGTTCCCGTGGGCGCGAACAGTGTGTGAGGACACTACCGGATCGTTCGAACATTCTCATGGTTTGCCAGACAATCGGTCTCCACAATCTAGGTTTGTGGCCTATGCCGTGTCGGTAATCTATAAAGCATTGAAGTTCCGCGGCACATGTGGAGCAAGTCTGACCATGAGTTCTGAGCTCGGGTACTTTGAAAAGGTCTCACAGTTCAGACGCGATGCCAGACTATTCATCCTCTCGAGCATGTTCATGGCGTTCTCGTTTGGAATCTCGAACGTGATATTCAATCTCTACTTCCTAGAGGTTGGTTTCGGAGAGGACTTTCTTGGATTCTTCCTCTCAATTTCTCTCTTTGCAACCTCGGGGATTGCAATCATTGCGGGAATCCTCTCTGACCGGGTAAGTAGGAAGAAGACAATCATTGGAGCAAGCACGGTGTCACTGTTTGCTCTCTTCGTTCAGTACACATCTCTTGATCCCATTGGTCTTCTCGCTTCTCAAGCAATACTGGGACTATCAATGGCATTCAACAACGTGTCCCGCTCTCCGTACATCACTGGTCTGACCACAGATAGTGAACGGGCCCATCTCTTTGGTGTCAGTGGAGGTCTCTCTCTCTTGAGTGTCTTGGCAGGGAATCTCATGGGCGGCTTCTTGCCAGGTATTATCCTCAATGCCTTTCCAGAAGTGGTCACCCTTGCGGCAGCATATAGGTGGGCTCTTTGGATCAGTCTGGCCCCCTATGCGCTGAGCACAGTCACTGTGGCGTTCATGACGAGTGACACCCCTGATGTTTCAGGAATCGTTCGATTCAGCCGGCAGCACGTGAAGCACTGGGGCTTCATCGGGAAATATGCTCTCGTCGTGGGGACAGTTGGTCTTGGAGCCGGAATGATTGTGATGTTCTTCAACATCTTCTTCTCTGCTGAGGCAACATTTGGTGCCAGCCCCGAGCTGATTGGAATCATCTTCGGAATCAATACAATCGTCCTTGCAGTCGGGAACTTCGTTGCACCCGCGCTGGCTGACCGTTTTGGAAAGGTTCGCACGGTTGTGTTCACCGAGTTTCTCTCTATCCCATTTCTCCTCATGATCGCTTGGGCCTCGACGATCGAACTTGCGGTTCTTGCATATGTGTCACGGACCGCTCTGATGAATATGGCTGGTCCCGTCTCGCAGGCATTCTTTATGGAGTCCCTGACAAAGAACGAACGATCTACCGCATCGGGGATAGTCAATACTGGCGACTCATTTGCACGGGGAATTGCAGCCAATATCGGAGGTTGGCTTCTGGCTCAGGGTTTCTATCGTCTACCGTACCTGTTGGTCTCTGGACTATACTTACTTGCAGTGGTCATGTTCTACGTCTTCTTTCATGGTCAAGAGAAGGAACTCGCGGCTCGTGAGAGCGTTGAAATCGCTGTTGTGCCCTCAGAAGAGGCGGAATTTGATACTACTTGACCAGAGAGAACAGGCAAGAGGGGACAGCATCCCCTCTCTGTTCACCGTGCGGAGTCTATGGATACATGTCAAATGCGCGCTTTGAGATCTCCTCGTCTGCCGGGAATATGAGTGGAATCGACGTATAGGTCGCCTCACAGGGCGAGCCCTTTGCCACATGAAACACCATCTTTGGGCGTCCAGTTTCTGACACATGATCAATATCGACAACGTAACTCATGACAGTCCTTGGGTCTCCATCCTTCTCTGGGTGCATACAGATACTTGACTGTCCCTTTGCCTCTCCGTGGTCCTTCAGTAACTCAAAGATGTCACGAAGATTATCCACATTCTTGATGAGCTCGTATCCCCTCTCAACTCTCTTGACCGACGCCTCATATTCGGTGTCCGTATCCAGCATGATGTGATGGCTTGATCTGAGGACCTTTCTCTTGGACGTTTCAACAGAGTAGTCATCGGCAGCCAGCTCGATCGCAAGAACACTGTCCAGGTCCGCGAGAATTAGATTTCCCCACTGATACGTTCGTCCGCTCTTCAGGTGGTCTTCCACCATGCTCAGACC
>JAGSHP010000144.1 GCA_029855925.1 Candidatus Thorarchaeota archaeon
CCATAGAGTATACGCGTTGGTCCTGCCCCTTCTTCCCCCTCATCGCGGATAGCGCGCATCATGTCTGCTAGGATGCGCATCTTTGAGCGATAGGGTTTCTTCGATCTCATTCTTCTCTTCCAGCCTTGACAAGCATTATCAGAAACGCCGCAAGACCTAGAAACTGCAAGACTTGGCTGAGGAGATATCCACGAAAATCAAGCTGTGCAATCGCACTCTCAATGTGACTAATGAGTAAAAGAACAAAACCCGCAAGAACATAGAATGCATAATGTGTTCGAACCGACAGATAGTTCACCAGCGCTTGAAGCACTACCATGAGCAAGATGATGATGGCCACAAGGTCAAGCTTGGGGTCTATCAGGATTGGTAGCGCCATCAATAGCGCAAGATTTTCAATTCCTGCGATAGTAGAACCACGCGATGGTCTCGTAGAGATGAGAAATATAATGTACGCCATTATCTTGAGCATACCATAAGCTATTGCTACCAGTGCCAACATCTCCATCGATCCATTAACCGCTGCAAGATATATGGTGCCAATTACTCGTCCAAACATCGCCGTCGACAGTACAAGAAAGCCTGTTGAGAGATCTGAGAGTTTCTTCTGTCCCGTCAGTTTGAAGGCTCTGTTTGAAAAGTGACTGATTGAGAGGGCCATAACGCCCGCCACTAATTCGAGTAGGAGGTCGAAGCGGATCCACATTATGATTGGTTCTTGCATGGTACTCAGCCTGCTGAATCTAGGTCTTCGAGGCCTGTAAAATGATTACACGAACTCTCTTTTGATTCATGTTATGATGTAATGGTCTCAAAATACTGACTGTATGAATCATCTATCTCAATCGTTCATTCTTGCTTTATATGGGGAATGCGTAGTCAATCTCGTGACAATTCTTCAGGAATTGTGCCAAACGGCCATCCTATCGGAACTGTCGCTATCTATGATGGAAGAAACCGACGACTGCAACGGCAGCAGGGGACAACTGCTGCGATGAAGGCGGGGTCAACCCCGCCCTTCCATCACTCCTTCTTCGACTTCGTCTTGTCCTCGAGCAGAGTTTCAATCTTTGATAGTCTGTCCTTGAGGTCTCTGTTCTGTTGCTCAAGCTCCTCGACGCTCTTGCGAATAGAATCGATCTCGGTCTTGTCCTTCTTCTTGCTCAGGGCCCTGATTGCCTCACGTGCATATCGAACCAGTGTGGACTCCACAGTCGCATCTGCTATCCTTTCCAAATCTGGAATCAATGATGCATCCCCATAGTCCTTCGCTGCGAGTAGGGCGCCCACCTGTACGCGATAGGAGCGGTCACCAAGTAGCCGTACAATGTCCTCCTTAATCTCTGGATGTTCCTTCTTGTAGCGCTTTCCAAGGCGAGCAAGGGCTCCTGGCACAATTCTTCTCACAAAGTCATCTGTGCCTGGTTTCATGAACTGCTTGACGACCTCGATGGCTTCTTTCTTCTCTGTATTGACGATGCCGTTTAGTAGACCTTGCAGAATCAGATTGTGCCAGCTGGCTGGTGGGCTCTTTATCTTCTGTCCGAGGGTTTCAAAGGACTTGTCATGTTGAATCTTCCCAATGGATACAGCAGCAGCAGAGGGTACAAAATAGCTGTCTTGATCGTTCAGCAGTTTGACAAGGGCATCAAATGCTCGGTCGTTTCTATAGAACTGTCTCAGAGCTGTCGCGACCGCCGTCCGGGCTCGTGTGTCAGATGCTCCAGTACCTCTGAGTAGCTGGTCGAGGGCCGACTCTGTCTTGATGCTTCCAAGTACCTTTGCTATCTCCGCCTGAACCCCCCAGAACGGGTCTTCGACAAGTGCCTCGCCTAGCGCCTCGATGCCTCGTGGTGTGGGTTTCTTCCCAAGTGCCTGTGCAGCCTTAATGCGTTGAACGACATTGGACCCATGGTGAAGCTGTTCAATCCACATGGGCTCGGGCTTTTCTATCTTCCAGTCCATGAGCACTGCGTACTCCGGGTCGATGATGATCTGCTTTGGCCCCTCACTGACAGGATAGTAGAAACTATGGACGCGCTCAGTCACCTGCATGGTGTATCTGACTCGTTCATCGTTCTGCATCACCAACTCCACAGTCAATGGGAATCGGAACACCTCCGGCGTCATCCCATCATCAGCCTTCTGTGTCTGCTCAATCTTAACAAGAACGTACTCAAGGTCCTTGTCGTATGAGCACTTAATGGTGCACTCCGGATACCCCGCCTTGTATAGCCACTGTTCAAAGAACCATCCGTAGTCCTCGCCAGTCATCTCTGTAAAGAGCGCCTCAAGGTCGTGCGTATAGACCGACTGGAATGAGTAGCGGTGTAGCCACTCGCCAAGAATCTTCCACCAGCGCTCCTCGCCGACCAGATGTTTGAGCATATAGTATCGCCATGCAGCACCGGGATAGAGATGTCTGTCAAAGACATCAGAGCCACGTTCCCACTCATTCTGAACGATGGGTCGTCGATACTTGTTCTTGTCCTCCTCAAAGTATGCAACCTGCTTGCCATACTGTTCATAGAGGTACTCATCATCGCCGAGGTCATGCCGCTTCCACTCATTCTGCATCTGGGTGGCCCATCCCTCATTCAGCCAACCATGCGTCCAGGTTCTGCATGTGGTGAGATCACCGCCCCACATATGTGCAAGCTCGTGTGACACCAACCCCTCTGACTGATAGTCTTTGTGTGCTTTCTCGTCATGTAGAGTGGCATCTGTCTGTGTTGTGGCACTAGCATTCTCCATGCCCCCAATGATGAAGTTTGCAGCCGTGACCTGAGCATACTTGACCCACGGAAACTTTACTCCCAGCTTTGTTTCGAAGAACCTGATCATGTCCGGCGTCTTACCAAATGAGCGGTACACGGTCTCGCGGTCCCACTTCTTGTGGACATAGTAGCTGACCTCCAGTCCATCAAGGTCATCCTTATACTCGACATACTCGGAGACCGCCACCGTCATCAGGTATGCCGGAATTGGCTCCTTCTGTACCCAGTGGAAGGTCTCTGTCCCATCCCCATTCTCGCGCCGTTCCTTCAGATATCCGTTGCTCATTGCATAGTACCCCTTTGGCACGGTCACGATGATCTCTACCGGGAACTTGTGACTGGGATTATCATATACTGGCACTACATACCGCGCATAGTCGTCCTGCATCTGTGTCCAAGCACTTGTTTCAATGTCGGGAAATTCGGCACACGGACTCGTAAAGTGAAGGCCTCCCCGTGGATGATCAATCACGTACTCGAAGTTCAATTTGATATCCTCGCCCTCCTTCACCGTACGATTCATGTACACAGTCATTGTCGTGGTGTCCGGGTCCATGTCCCACTGCAGGCTCTCAGCCTGTCCATCTGTGACGGACTTGATCTCCAAGTCGGCGGCATGGAGCACCACCCTCTCCAACTCTGTGGCAATCGCGGTCAGTACCAGCTGCGATTTAGCATCCACCCGTTCATTCTTTAGATCCATCTTCCACTCCATGATTAACTGCTCGATGTCATAGGGTCTTGGAGGAGCCCACTGTGGCCGTGCAGTAGGAAATGTGAATGACTCACGCTCTGCTGCAAACTTGTTCTCTGATTCGTGGGCAAGCCCTCGAATTAGGTCTTCTAGATGCTTGTAGAAATCTGTCACCTTTTGTGCGCCTCTGTATTTCCCTTTTGGTCATATTGATTCTCTAGACCAACTCCTTCTCATACTTCTGTCCTCCATATTAATGTCTTCTACTGTAGCATCGCTCTCAATGTTGTCATCTCTCCCCCTATGCTCTGGTCTGACCATATTAGTCATCATATGGCCATCCATTCCGAGATTTAAAATGCTTGTCAACTACAGGCAATGTCAATGAAGTGAAATGCGAACTGGAACGCGCGTCGTTTCAATATCGTTGGCATCCGGAGGCGCAATAGGCCTCCAAAGAGTTATATACGCGGTCGAGAGCCTCGTTGTGGGACAAACAATAAAACAACTCACATAATATAATGTTTCGTCCCATAACCATACTCATCAAAAGAAAGTTACCTTTGAGTTGGGGGCAAGATTATGAAGATGCGCACCTCACTGAAAACGGCTGTAGTTACTGTTGTACTTGCTGTCACAATGACTACAATGGCAACTCAACCCACCCAGGCAATCTGGATTGAGGACTTGGGCGAAACTACAATTCCTTCATGGATTCCGTTTTTTTGTCATGTATGTTGCTCCAGGCAGTTCAAGTAAGACGAGCGTAGACTTGACGAGCTCGCACTCATCTACATTTGGAGTTGATATTTACGGATCTGGTACGGGAGTTGATGCATCATGGGAAGCCAGTATCTCAAGTTCGACTAGCATAGAAGTAAGTAGTACTGCGGTGCTTGCCAAGTTATTCAAAGTGACTTGGCACGTCTACAACTACATAACACCAAGACGTTCCTACCTGAAATTCATCTTTGTCCGTGCTGAGGAGGATGAACACAAACTTGGTCTCAAGTCAATCAGCTTTGATAATCTGGATACGTATCACATATATGCAACAGACCTAACGGGTCAGCCCGGAAACTACCAGTTTTCTACCGGGTGCACTGCAGGCGGTTCTACCAGAATAACATTGAAGTATGAATTCGAGCACCTTGTCAATTTCAAGCTTGGTTTTGAGATGACGTATGATGGGATGAAGATTCGGCACGCTGTTTACTATAAGGATGACTCAGTCAACGGCTTGCAAATAAGTTATCTCATCAAAGATGATCATCGTAAGGTGGACTGCACAATGAACTCGAACGCACCTTTTGATTCACCGTCTGCACCACAAGTTATCCAGGACGGGATCTCGATATGGTTCAGCTAACAACAAACAAATACACTTGCAATAGGGTGCCTTCGGTCTTCGCCTCACTATTTGAGGCGATGCCCAAGGTACTATGGTTTACATGACATGAGGTGATTGAATATGAAGCACCCTCTCTGCGTTGTCGCTGTGATATTGGTGTTCTGTTTCACACTTGTTTCCCCTCTATTCTCTTTCTCGGGATTGCCATTTCCTCCTAACACACAGCCCTCATCGGTTGACACAGATGTCCTTTGGTCCTACAACAGCACTGGAAGTAATGCGATGTTTACTTCTCCTGCAATTGGCGACATTGATGGTGATGGTGATCCCGATGTTGTTGTTGGATGTAACAACCGTATTTATGCATTAGATGGTCACACAGGACTAGTACTCTGGTCGTTTACAACTGGTGGTTTGATCAGTTCGACACCATCCTTGGCCGATATCAATAAGGATGGGATGCTGGATGTGGTGGTGGGCAGTGATGACCGGCGGATATACGCATTGGATGGTACGACGGGCGTTCTCCTCTGGTTCTTTGAAACAGACGCTCCTGTGAAATCACCTCCCGCCTTGGGCGATATCAATGGAGATGACAATCTGGAAGTGGTAGTCATCAATTTCATTAGTCATGTCTATGTTCTCAATGGACTTAATGGATCTCTTGTTTGGGGCTATCGCATTCATGATCAATGGGCTCCTGATAGTTTCCCTGATATTCTGAATGCGGACACGTCTCCGGCTCTTGGCGACATTGATGGTGACGGAGACTGCGATATTGTAGTTGCCAGTAACTACTATAGTGTTACTGCATTTGATGGTACGACTGGTGGTTTCCTCTGGAGATACGATTCCAACATAACCAATCTCTTCTATGGCACGTCCCCAGCACTGGTTGACATTGATCAAGATGGCGGACTGGATGTTCTCATCGGTTGGTTGAATGCGTCCGTCATTGCATTGCAAGGGGCAACGGGCTCCCTGTTGTGGGGGTCCGATAAATGGTATGGTCTTGGTAGAATTGCGTTAGGGGACGTTAATGGTGATGGCACTCTTGATGCTGTCATTGGGGGAAGAACGGGTCAAAGCCATGCGGAATCTACAGTTGCAAATGACCAGATATTTGCTCTAGACACCATTACTGGCACTCTGCTCTGGGTCTATGAAGCCAATGATATCATTGGGTCTTCTCCCTCATTGGCCGATGTCGATGGTGATGGTGGGTTAGATGTCCTCATTGTCGATTTGGTCGATGGTCCGTGTGTCCTTGATGGCACTTCCGGGAAACTGTTGTGGAGCCACTCTTATGACTTGTTCTCAGCAGTAACACCCGTTGTATATGATATTGACGATGATGGTGATCTCGATCTAATCGGAGGTTCGGGTGCTCTCTATGCCATAGAGCTATCAACTCACTCAGGGCGCATCTTCTGGGAAGGCTTGAGTGGTGACATCTCATTCCAACGTCGAGGGAGTGTTGAGGTCATCGATTCAGATAATGACCTGCTCTCGACCTATTCTGAGTCCATGTATGGAACCAATCCATCATTGAACGATACAGATTTCGATGGCATGCCTGATGGGTGGGAGGTGAGCAATTCTCTGGACCCCCTTGTAAATGATGCTACTTCAGACCTTGATGGGGACGGTCTGACCAACATCGAAGAGTTCCATCTGGGAACATTGGTCACGAATCCCGACACCGATCATGACGGTTTCTCTGATGGACTGGAAGTCGCTCTATCATTCAATCCCCTTGACCCATTCGATGGCCTTCTCGTTTGCACCATTCTTGCTGCCATTGGTGGATTTCTGTTAACTTTGGGTGGGACTTATGCACTCCATCGTTTTCTGAAAAAACGCTCCCCTCCTGATGCGAAAGAGACCGTTCAGCTACCATGAACAGGTGCATCTCATTCTGCATTCATCTTGCTATGCGTAAACGCGGCAGATATCTTAATGATGATTGGTCTACAGGTGCCTCATTCCTCCGCAAACCAACCACAAGTTTGATCGAACGTTATCTTCCTAATTTGCGAATTGTCTGTTCTTGCGGAACTCTTCAAATCATTAGTTGTACATATTTGTGCACCTTGGAAAGGTTTTTATTCGCATTCCTCGCGCTAGAGTCTTGTCGCATCCTAACGGTGTCACACCGGAGGCCCTCTCTTGGGTTCTAGGATGGTTGTGGTTTCCAGATGCGTCAATATTCATGCGGACGTGAGATAGACCGGCGCCTCTTTATGTTCGTGTCGGAATCCCCTCAGGTCTAAGTTAGGCTCAACAGTGTACAGAGTGGGGTGAGCTTCTCCGCCATCCCGTTAATCTGTACTTCACCAAGTTATGTGTATACGTGTGCTTTATGCCGTGTAGTCATAATGACCATCAGTCCTGTTTGGGTCGGATAGGTCAGTTTCGTACCTTGCCAACTACACGTGCAGATCAATTATCTGGTTGATCAACTCTAGTTGATCGTGCTAGAGGACACTGCTATCGGCTTGGGGTTAAGACATGCAAGTCGTACGGGCACGCATCCGTGTCCGTGGCGAACGGCTCAGTAGTGTCGCTAACCTACCCTGTGGAGGGGTATACCGCCGGGAAACTGGCGCTAATCCCCCATAGGGGAGATGTTCTGGAAATGATATCTCCCTCAAATGGAAGTCCTAGGTATGTGGGGCTCTCCGCCACAGGACGGGGCGGCACCGGATCATACTTGTAAGTGGGGTAACTGCCCACTTAGGTTATGACCCGAACGGGCGATGTAAGTCGTGGCCCGGAGAAGGGCACTGAGACAAGGGCCCTAGCCCCACGGGGTGCAGCAGTTACGAAACCTCACCA
>JAGSHP010000138.1 GCA_029855925.1 Candidatus Thorarchaeota archaeon
AACATGCAGCGGGTAGGGTCGGGTCGTTTGCCGCGACCTGTGACCGGTATGGCAATAGCCGGGACCAGTAACCGAAGCCGAGGGCGAAACCGGACCCCCGTGTGCCCTCGCACTGGACTATGACGAGCGGTCTCTGAAGTCTGCTACGGCCATAGCGGTAGTCGTAGGACTGCCGGGATTGGCTTAGACCTCCGAACCGGGTCAGGCCCTGGCGGGAACAGCCCTAAGGAGGAGTAGTGGAGCCTCAGAGGCAGCCGCTCCGAGAATGGTGCGGGATACGCGCCGGGGGGAAGGACGCTCGAGGTGGAGGGGCCGCTGCACCTTCCCCATGTGAGCCGCCAGCTCACGATAATGTTTAAGAGAACGTCATTTACGTTCGAGCCTGATGCCGGGGTTTCCTAGCCTGGTAAGGAGCCAGCCTGCTAAGTTGGTGTGCTACGCACACGAGGGTTCAAATCCCTCCCCCGGCGCCACCTGATTCTCAATGTTATTGCGTGAGGAGGACAGATATGCCAGTACTACACCGATCACTGTCAGGGCCCCTCCAATGATCTGTAGCAGATGGACTGGCTCGGACAGAAGTACAAACGCCATCAAGACGCCCCACACAGCTATGAGACTGAGACCAATCTGCACAAGTGATGCCTCAATGTATTTCATCGCCTCATAGTAAAATATGAAGGCCACCACGGTATTGAAGATGGCCACCCACGCCAAGATGAACCAAGTGCTGGCTGTCAATGAGAATATCGTCAGAGGGTTCTCGATGGAGAGAGCTGACAGCCACATGAATGGTATCCCAATTAGAGTACTATAGAACGTCACTGAGATGGAGTCCATTGTTCGAACAGCAATCTTACCCGAGATTCCATTGATTGCAAATAGTAGTGTCGAGATCACAACGATTGTGTCACCAAGAAGTCTGATTGCCTCAAAGGTCCCGGTCAGAGGGGTACCACCAATGACGATCAGGACCATCCCCATGAGCGCAAAGAGTAACCCGCCAATCTTCTCGGGTGTCAGACCTTCGCCAAGGAGTGGTGCTGCAATAGCAACGGCAAATACTGGGCTCATATTGATCAGCATGAGAGTCTCCGCTGCAGTGGTCATACTCAGTCCGATGTACTGAAGGACCTGCGAGAGAAATGGCCCGGAAACGCCAACAACAAAGAGAATCTTCCAATCAGAGCGTGTCTGTGGTCTGTGAATGTGCCTTTTGTTGAGTGCAAGTAAGACTATGAAAAGAAATGGGGCTGCAATGGTATATCGAAGGGCAACAAAATGGATTGGAGATATATTCCAATAGACAAGCTTTGCGAAGATCAGTGAGGACGCCCATGCCACCGTTGTTAGAAGAAGGGCAATCCATGCCAACGCCTGACGCACAGTCCACACACTCAAATCTTGTATCAGGTCTGAAGCACATAGTGATAGATGAGTCTACTGGAATTGAAGAAGAGGAATAACAACTATGGAAAAAGAAAGAGAGGGGAACTGCACAGAGAGTGTGCAGTAGTAAATCACTCGGTTATCTGGCGGATCGAGCGACACGCTCGCGTTCGTCCTTGCGGGCAATTGCAAAGCTTCCAGGGTCGCCCTTGTAGGCAAGAAGCAACTCATCAACAATGCATTCCTCAAAGGACTTGGCACTGTTGTGAGCATTGCGAGTGGCGCCAACTGAGAGATAACGAAGTGCAAGGTCGATTCTTCGCTGAGGTGCGACGTCCACTGAACGGGGGTAGGCCATTCCACCGTAAGAGATACGGGTCGTCTCCTCGGCAGGAGCTGCATTCTCAATTGCCGTCACAAGGACCTGAATTGGGTTCAGCCCAGTGCGATGGTGGATGATCTCGAAGACTCGTCTGACAACTCCAATTGCACGGACCTTCTTGCCGGCCCCACGGCCGGTTCGGGTCTTCTTCTCCTTTCTCTTACCAGCATTCATCAATTTGTTGACAAATCGCTCCACGATAGGTACTCTGGACTTGTGAAAGCGACGGTTAGCATGACGGCCGGAGGTGTGGGGGATGAGAACCGGCTTCAGAGAGATATATCTCTGCAGACCAATATCCTTGATCTCGACTTCTGCAGGATCCCACTTACCAAATAATAGAAACATTGATGGCTCGCGTGGTGGCCGCTCGGACTCTTCACCATGGGGTTCTTCAATACGTTCTTCTTGTGACATACGCAACCACCTATCTGATCGGTTTCTCTGCCTTGCCATAGATCAGTGACTCGAGGCTCACACCATTTACCTTGAACACACGCCAACGAACACCGGGTAGATCTCCAATTGCGCCGCCCATAGCACCACCAATGCCCTCAACAAACACTGTGTCATGTTCATCTATGTACTTGAGTCCGCCATCCCCTGGTACGAAGGCTGTGATTTGTTTGCCATTCTTTGATAATTGAACGCGCACGCATTTTCGAATAGCCGAGTTAGGCTGTTTGCTCTCAACACCGACCTTCTCAAGGACTATGCCTCTTGCCTGAGGCGCACCTTCAAGAGGGTCTGTCTTTCTCTTGAGCTTAAGCACTCTGCGCTTATGGCTTGCCTTCTTCCAGCGGAACTTCCTTCTCTTTGATCTGAGCGGTCTGGCAGCGAACTCGCCCAGGGGGCTTTTTGAACCTGTCACGTAATCTACCTCTGATGTGATTCATAATCAAATCTATGCGTGGTCAGTGCTTCGCCCTGTTGTATACTTAAAAGCATTATGAAACGGAAATCATTCAACAAGAGATCCATGGCGTTCAGGAGATTATGACGTTATCCAGACCAAAATGACGTTTGGCGAGCAGACGTGCTCGTGCCACATTACGTCCATCACGGCCAATAGCAATACCGCGGTCTTCGGCTTTCACAGTGACGTAGGCCACAAGATTACCGTTACGATCCTCTTGTATCTTGATTCGTTCTATACGGGCGGGGGCAAGAGCACTCTTGATGAAGTCCTCGGCAGTATCAGCAAGTTCCACAACGTCAATATGCTTGTCAAAGGCGTCAGACACGGAACGAACCTTTGCACCACCCTTCCCAATCGCCTTCCCCAGTTGCTGGGGGCGCACCACGAAGATAAGACGGTTGCCCGCCTCGTCCTGTATCACATCGACTGCGGACACACCTGTTATTCGCTCAAAGTTCGCAAGTAGGGCCATGTCTTCCATAGACAATCGTACACGAGGCAAATCTACCGCCTCACACCATCTTTAGAATCTTAGAGTCACCGGGCTCAATGATGGCAATAGCTGATACCATGAAAGGCTTGCCAACAATCTCACCTAGGTCCCAAGAGGTTCCATTGAACCGATAGATCTTTGTGCCGCTCATCTGCGCGTATCGCTCGATGTCAGAGGCACCATCAGCGGGACAGTTTGATGCAATCACAACGAGTTTTGCCTCATTTTTCTTGAGGGCATCAATTGACGACTTGACACCGATTTTACATTTACCTGTGCTGACTGCACTTGCAATTGGCTGATTCATGCTCAACGCGTATACCTCGTTCTATTGTTGTGGTTCTGCTAATATACCAGAGCGCGGTATTTTAGAAATTGCCTCTGGTTTTAACAATTGTGCCATGTACGCTATCGGATACCAAGAACCATCCGTCATCATCTTGACCTCACATGTTCTATGGTGTCATGAGGAGGTCAATGGCGCCAGTCCCCAGAGGGATGAGCTGACCGATTATGACGTTTTCAGTGATTCCTTTGAGTGGGTCAACGGTCCCTGCGATTCCTGCACCCAATAGATGATTGATTGTGACCTCAAATGCTGCTCTTGCCAGAGCGCTGTTCTTGGATCCCGAGATTCCGTGACGACCTATCTGGTGTATCTCACCCTCTACCGTCATCATGTCCGCCACTAGAATGATGTGACGTATATCAACATCCATTCCCTGCTCGTCAAGAACGTTCATGGCCTCTTTGATGATGGCATTTCTTGTTGCCTCAATCCCGAGAACCTGAAAGATCTCGCTCAGGTTGTTGGTGTACACCCTGTGATGATTGATACCCTCAACCTCAAGGGCATCCTGAAGATTGGACCCTTCTGTGTAGAGAACATATTCGTCGCCCTCCTTTCTAATGACAACATGAGACACATCCTGAATGCCCTTGACCATGACTTCACGAATCTTCTCGCTGAAACGCTGAAGCTCTGTCAGGGTGTCATTTAGAGGATAGACAAATATCGTGTTGCCATCAACCTCAACCTCGCCCTTGTTCTTTATCTTCGCCTCTATGGCAACCGAGATGTCCTCTGGGGTCAGTCCCTTATCGTCCATCAACTCAGGGTCGAGTCTGATATCTATAGCCTGTCTGAGTAAGTCAATGGAGATATTACTCGCCACGCTCTCAACCAAGACCATCTCGATGTTTCGAGCAACCTCACGCGCCTTCTCCCTATCGCCGGCAATCTCAGGAACAAGATGAACCTTCATCGTTGGGGTGCTCGGGATGTTTCGCGCATCGACTATCTCTATGAGTCGTGGGAGCCCTTGTGTGACGCTCAGCTCTGCAACTCCTGCATAGTGAAAAGTCCGTAGGGTCATCTGTGTGCCTGGCTCACCAATGCTCTGCGCAGCCACCGTGCCCACAGCCTCCCCAGGTTCGACAAGGGAACGCTCATAGGAGTCGATGACATGGTCGCAGATCTTGTCAAACTCGCTCTTGGTGAGCGATTCGATCTGCCGGAGCTTTGTCTCCAGCTCCTCCAGCACACGTGGTGGAAGTAGACGATCCTCTCGAATCTTTTCGAATCGCTTTGCCATGTAACTCTCGATTGAACTTGATTTCTTGGACATCACATAACCTCCACTACTAAATCCTACCCTTGCCAAGCACCTTCTCAATAGCAATGTCAATATTGACGGCTCGCCCATGGTCCGACTTGCTTGGGTCCACACCATCGTCACCAAACTTGAACTGCACAACACGCCCACTTGCGGTACGAACCGTGCCATCGGTCTCCACCTTCAGGTCTTGGAGCGCCGTCATCAATCGTCTCTGCATGTATCCTGAGGTGCTAGTTCGCACAGCCGTGTCGACAAGTCCTTCTCGCCCACCAGCCGCATGGAACCAGTACTCTATCGGGTCCAGGCCGCTCTTGTAACTCGATGTCACAAAGCCTCTTGCCCTTGCCCCAAGATCGCCCTTGTGGAAGTGCGGCAGGGTTCGGCCCTTGTATCCTCGCTTAATTCGCTCACCACGTACTGCCTGCTGACCTACTACTGCAGCCATCTGCGAGAGATTCAGTCGTGACCCTCGCGCGCCGGTCTGAGCCATGATAACTGCCGAGTTCTCAAGTCCGAGGTGCTCCCCTGCAACCTCACCTGCGGAATCACGTGCCTTTGCCAAGACTGCCATTATTCGTTGCTCCAGGGTCTCCAGTAGAGTCTGCCCTGGGTTGGGGTCAAGCTCTCCGCGCTGGTATGCCTCGATGAGCTGGTCCACCTTCTTATTAGCCTCTTCAAGTATCACTTTGATTCTGTCTGAGGCTGCCTTTGGCAGCGTCACATCATCAAGACCAAATGAGAATCCACGATCTGTGATGAGTCGGACCAATAACCGTCCAACGGAGTCCATAAAGACACGCGCTGCAGTCGGGCCCTTTTCCTTGATAATTCGATGAAAGAGGGAGTCCGGCTCTCCGGCTCCAAATGCCTTCTCGTCCACGACTCCGTACTCTAGATTACCATCACGAATCACAACGTACGCATCATACTCACAGTCTTCCTTCGTGCATACCGGGCAATTACGACAGATCTTTGCCTTGAATGATATGTTGATTCCCTCAGGGATGAACATGCTGAAGATCTGCTTCCCAGTCCACAACTGCACTGGCGATAGTATGGCTGGCTCGGGTAACTTACCAGCATACTTGGTCACAGCCATCAGCTGGTTCACACGGTCCAGTGTATAAAGGCTGGACTTTCTCGTCAGCAAAAATGCTGCGGAGATGTAGTCTTGTAACGCGCCAATGATTGGACCGCCGTATCTTGGTGACAATATCTGCTCCTGTACCCGCATCAGCACTCGAGCCTCGGCTCGCGCCTCTTCTGACTGAGGTACATGGAGGTTCATCTCGTCACCGTCAAAGTCTGCGTTGTATGGTGGACAGACATATAGTGATAATCGAAATGTTCGGTACGGCATCACTCGAACTTCATGGGCCATGATTGACATCCTGTGCAGCGAGGGCTGTCGGTTGAACAATACTATGTCCCCATCCGATAGGTGACGCTCCACAATGAATCCGGGCTCTATTGTCTCTGCTATGATCGTTCGATCCTTGACAAATCGCAGATCCACTCTGCGCCCGTCTGTCCGAATCAGATAATTCGCTCCGGGATGTCGCTCCGGTCCTCTGATGACCAGTGCCTTCATCTCTTCCATGTTCCATTCCGTCACGCGCTGCGGAATCGTCAATATCTTGGCAATCTGTTCTGGGACACCAACCTCGTTCATGCTCAGGTTAGGGTCTGGTGAGATCACAGTGCGTGCTGAGAAGTCAACACGTTTACCGGAGAGGTTGGAGCGGAATCGGCCCTCCTTGCCCTTCAGCCTCTGTGCCAATGTCCTCAACGCACGACCGCTTCGGTGACGCGCCGGGGGTATTCCACTCACGCCGTTGTCGAAGTATGTTGTCACGTGGTACTGTAACAGTTCCCAAAGGTCCTCTACAATCAGTGCTGGTGCTCCTGCATCAAGATTCTCACGAAGCCTCTGGTTTATTCGAATTATGTCAATCAGTTTGTGCGAGAGGTCGTCCTCTGACCGAACACCGCTCTCAAGTGTGATAGAGGGGCGTACAGTGACAGGTGGTACAGGCAATACCGTAAGAATGGCCCACTCAAGACGAGCGGCATCGGGATTGATACCCATGAGTCGATACTCGCGGTCGGAGATATTCTCAAGTCGCTCCCGGATGTCTATGGGGGTGAGCCGGACGGAACCAGACTCGCCGACCTCGTAGATGGAGGTGGGCTTCTCCAGCTTGAGCTTGAGCTGTTCTGCACCACAGTGTGGGCAGCTCTTGGCCTTGGCTGCACGCTTCAGTATCTCCTTTGAGAGGACGGCAGTGCGCTCACCCATCTCGGGGTAGCGTTTGAACAGCTGCTCGAACTCATCAATCTCATCCTCGGAGAGTAGGAGACGATTGCATTGCCGGCAGGTGGCTCGAAGTACCTTGTGAATGACCTTGGCGTAGCCTTCGTGCATGACGGGTCGTGCAAGTTCAATGTGACCAAAGTGCCCGGGGCAATTGCCAACACGATTTCCGCAGGTTCTACACCGTTGACCAGGATCAATGACTCCTAGACGTGGGTCCATGATTCCACTGGAGATGGGATAACCATCTTCATCGTAGGTGTCAGCCACGACAATCTGAGCAACTGACATCTTGCGGATGTCATCAGGTGAGAGGAGGCCGAACTCGACGGCATCTATCTTTTTGATACTGAGTCCTGATAGCATATTAGATCATCTCCTTGAGTCTCAGTCTGCATGCGAGACCGAGAGACATCATCTCTTGGATGAGAAGTTTGAAAGCATAAGAGACAACAACACTGCTAATCTTGGCATTGGGGCCACAGATTGGACAGTAGTAGGTGTCCTTATTCCGGTCATAGACACCAATGAGGCCGCACTCCTCACAGACAAGCATGTTGCTCTTGTCCGACTCGTCAAGCAGACGACCCTTGAGGAGAATGGCTGCGCCGTGCCCGATGAGAACATCCCGCTCCATCTCACCGAAACGGAGTCCACCCTCGCGGGCTCGACCCTCAGTGGGCTGGCGGGTCAGAATCTGGACTGGACCTCTGGCACGAGCATGAATCTTGTCAGCGACCATGTGGTGAAGTTTCTGATAGAAGATGGCACCGATGAACACGGTGGTCTGAAGCTTTTCGCCAGTGATTCCTGAGTACATGGTCTCACGACCAGAGTACTGCAGGCCATGTTCGTGTAGAATCTTGTAGAGTTCTTCTTCAGTGACCCCACAGAATGGTGTGGCGTCCTGTTGCTTGCCGACCATGCAGGCTGCCTTTCCAGCAATCATCTCAAGTATCTGACCAATGGTCATCCGGCTGGGGATGGCATGTGGATTGATTATGAGATCAGGAACAACGCCATCTTCAGTGAATGGAACATCCTCCTGCGGGACTATATAACCGATGACGCCCTTCTGCCCGTGGCGAGAGGCATACTTGTCACCAAGTTCGGGGACGCGCAGGTCGCGGACCTTCACTTTCACCAACCGATTACCATCGATTGTCTCGGTGAGAAT
>JAGSHP010000026.1 GCA_029855925.1 Candidatus Thorarchaeota archaeon
AATTTCTATCCTACGATGACGATTGCCCTCGTTGTGCTTGCTGCGCACTTTGGTCAATTTGGACTCGGTGACCTCGCATACTGGACCTGGCTCATTGGCTCATTGGGAACGATTGTGTTCAGTGTCCTGATCCCGTATGAGATGTTCAAGAAGGAGGAAATTGCCCCTGAACATATTTCACCAGCATGGTTCATCCCTCCAGTGGCGCTCATAGTGATTCCGCTTGTGGGCGGTCCATTCATTGCAACGGCAAGTGGACTTGCACAAGAGTTCCTGATCCTATTGAACTATTTTGGGTTTGGCTCAGGATTCTTACTGTACATCTCACTGCTTGCAATCTGTCTGTATCGGTTCATCATCCACCACCCAATGCCGAACACGATGGCACCCACCATATGGATAAGCCTTGGACCCATAGGTGCAGGGACTGTTGCTCTTGTCAACATGATATCTAACTCTGCCTTTGTCACTGTGAAGGAACCCTTCTTTGTCTTAGGATTCCTGTTCTGGGGCTTCGGGATCTGGTGGTTCTTCATGGCAGTCTTCTTGACACTCCACTATATCCGAAGACTGAGCCTTCCATATGCAATGACATGGTGGGCATTCATATTTCCCCTCGGCGCATTTGTTGCAGGGAGCCATGTCATTGGCCTGACACTACAGTTCAATCTAATCAACTACATAGGGTTCGGTCTCTACTGGTTACTGCTAGCGTTCTGGGTCTCCACAGTCCTTGGACTAGCGTTGTCGCCTCTGCGCAAGAGAAGACCGAGAGTGGGAAACGGACAATGACTCAGTAGTCATTGAAGTCATCGTCTGGAGGACCATCCTCCTTCTTTGGCGTCATCGTTCCATCGGGCAAGATTCTCTCTAGCAGGTCAATGGCTTCGTTCCATTCGCGGTACCGTCGCCTACGACCAAGAAACCCGGCAGTGGTAACTACTGCAAAGACAACGATGGCGACAGCATAGAGTTCGATCCGCGAATCAAAGTAGCCTGATGACACGGCCAACGCACCCACAGCTATGGCTCCGATGATAATTGTGTTGAGACAGCAGTCGCATTGAACCGATGCCCCCTCAGGGCCGAAGGCGTAGTCATCTGGAGTTGTCCCCGGAGCATAGTTGAGGTAGTAGTTGAAGATGGTCAGGACAACAGTGGCAGCGGCGAGTAATAGCAATAGCAGTGGGTCCATCTTCAACAGAGTCCTCCATTCTTGGCGACTATTCTTCTCCTCTCTCAGGTTGAGATACCTGCATCCTGCTGAAGCCGTACTCGCCCTCACAGGTGATCTCCGCACCCGACTCTGGAATGATTAGAAGCATCACGTGATACTTCGAGATGACCTCAGGTGATGCATTCTCCAGCTTGTACTTGCCTGTCACCAGTGCGATCTTGTGTCCTGTCTTTAGCATGGCAAGTTCTGGATGCTTCGAAACGACCAGACCCACTCTCGCCTGCAGCTCGTTGTTCCGAACTATCAGAGTCTTTTCATCATTGATGGTCTGAAGAGAGAGAACATCCATCCATCCGCGAAGCTCCTCTGGCAGTTTAGAGGCATCAACAGGGGACTTGGTGGTCATGTC
>JAGSHP010000025.1 GCA_029855925.1 Candidatus Thorarchaeota archaeon
CAGCAGTATCTATTCTGTCGCTCCCCAGCTCGCGGAGATACATTCGCAAGGAACCGGGATAGTCCTGTTCTATATACTGGGGTTTGTACGCAACCTTGAGTTCTGTGCCTGCAACCGTCTTCTCTGGAATCTCGCCCTCGTCGGGCTCGATCACTCCAGCGAGCATCTTGACGAACGTGGTCTTACCGATACCGTTTGGCCCGAGAATCCCGACAATCTGACCCTTCTTCACGCGGCCACCCTTGACTGTGAGCTCGAAGTCCTCGAATCGCTTCACCATGTCCCCGTATTCAAGAAGGGTCTCGGCTCCGGCAAAGCTCTCATCCTCGGTGGTCATCCCCTTGAACGAGATGGAGGTGTCCCTGAACCGCATGTTCTCATCAGGAATGAATCCATCAAGGAATATGTTGATCCCAACCCGTGTGCTGTGAGGGTTGGACACAATACCATAGACACCGGGCTCGCCATAGAACATACAGATTAGGTCAGACACATAGTCAAGAATTGAGAGGTCGTGCTCGACCACAATCACGGTCTTGCCAAGTTCCGAGAGATGGCGTATCGCACGACCCACACGGAGCCGTTCGCGGACATCAAGATACGCGGTCGGTTCGTCAAAGAAGTAGAAGTCGCCCTCTCGCACAATTGCGGCGGTTATTGCCACACGCTGCAGCTCGCCTCCACTCAGAAACTTGATTGGGCGGTCCCAGATCTCGGTCAGGTTCATGTCATCCTTGAGTTCCGTCAGTCGTCCCGAGGTGTCAGCAGCCTCCAGCAGCTCACGAATGGGCTTGTCTGCAATGGTCTTGACCTTGGGGAGATCCGTGATGGACTGTGGCTTGTGCACCGCAGTGATTGAACCGCTCTGGATCTTTTCGAAGAAGGGCTGTAGTTCGGAGCCACGATAGGCAACAATGATCTCATCCCATTCAGGCGGGTCATCTATCCGCCCGAGGTTGGGCATTAACTCTCCAGCAAGAATGCGTATCGCGGTTGTCTTTCCCACACCGTTGGGACCAATGAGACCCAGCACCTTGCCCTCTTTTGGAGTTGGGAGCCGAAAGAGCTGAAAACCATTCACACCGAATCTGTGACTTGTGTCAGACCCGAGTTTCTCCGGCAGATTGACTATACTTATGGCATGATAGGGGCACTTCTTCACGCAGATACCCTCGCCTGAACAGAGCTCCTCTACAATGACGGGGGGCTTGTCTGGGCCCTCTGGAAAGACAACGGTCTCATCGCCCGTCCGCACACGTGGGCAGAACCGTTGACATTCATGTGTACAGTCCTTGGGGCGACAGCGTTGTCTATCAATAACTGCAATCCGCATGTGGTACACCTGCCGAAGTTGTGACGCAAAGCTGCTGAACGCTTTATAGCACTTTGGCTTGAGAACCTCAGAATCGGCATGCGAGGCGAGCAGCTAGGCATCGGTGCTCATGTGGAAAGCCTTTTCTATCTAATCCAAGTGGTGATACTTGGCTGATATAAGATGAATATCGTTGGGCGCTTATTGCAGAACATAGGGAACGGTCATCTATTGAGAGGCGCCCTTGGTCAACCAAATGACCTCCTCGATGCGATCAGACTCATTCATGAGAGAACATTCTACAGGCTCACTGGCAAGAGACCAATGCCATCAATGATGGGCATGAGGAGCCAACGTGAGCAGGACTTGAGGACTGTTGGGAAAATCTCGCCTCTACGAAGACTTGTACGACGAGACCTATAGGTAGGAAGTGCTTCTGCGCTCTATGGTCATTCTCAACGATGATTCTGCTGCATGATCCTCAGCACGGTCGGAACCA
>JAGSHP010000245.1 GCA_029855925.1 Candidatus Thorarchaeota archaeon
CATTGGTGAGAACGTTAGTGCCACCGCCGCCACCGCCACCGCCGCCTTCATACTCAATCTGATCAATGGCAAAGCCCCATTTGGTCACAGAGTAGTCTGTGTCCAATCGGACTTTGATCGTGTCGCCATTGCTCCACGATGACCATCCACCAGATGAGTAGAGACCAGTGAGCTTGTGGAGTTGATTTCCAGCATAGTCGTACACATAGACGAAGTCGTAGTTATTTTCGACATCAATCTTTGTGAAGTGCACGCGTATCTTGGAGGCTCCCGCCTTGGTGATTGTCCAAGTATAATCAAAATTGTTCGAGTAGGGGTGAGCCGACTCGACCACATATGATTCCACTGCACGTGTTACCTTGTAGGTCACTGTTGACTGACCAACATTGTGTGTTGGAGCCGCAGTGACAATGTGAGGCACCATAGCAGTGACGAACATCACCAAAAAGCAGGCCGATAGTAGTACCAATTTACGGTTCATTGAAAGTTACACCACGCGAACTGGCCAGAGGGCCAGTACGATAGCGTTTTATCGTGCAAACTAGGATAAAAATGTACCCGTTTTTTTTTAGGAAAATACTACGAGCCAGAAGCCACAACTCATGGAATATTTCCATCAGCTGGATGGATAATCGGGAACTCTTACGATAAAGCCGACTATCGACCGAAATGGACATATCGAACTATCCAGAACTCACCTTTGGCAACCAGATCCGAAAAGTAGTTCCCTGAGAGAAGTCGTTCTGAACACGGTCAAGGATCTCAATCCGCCCGCCATATTTTTCGATGATTTGGATTGTCTGATGGATGCCGATACCACTCAATCGCGAGGACGGATTGAAGATACTCCCCTTTTGCTCATCGGCGATTCCCGATCCATTATCTGAAATCTCAATCTGAAAGCCATCACGCAGCTCTCTCAACGAGACCCAGACGCGTTTCTCTTCGGACGGATTATGTCTGACAGCATTGTCTAGAAGATTCATGAGCGCGGTCTTGATGAATCTGTCAGCCTGGATTCGAGCATGTGGCACAAGTATCTGACTCTCGACCGTAACGTCGGGGTTGGAAAAGGCAATTTCCTCCATGCACTCGACCAAGATGGGATTGATTTCAACTTCCCTTAGAGGAGTCTGGAGGAAAGAGTGAGATGACTGGACAGTGGCTATCAGTTTGGTAGAGTTGCTGATTGCGTCCCTGATGGATTGCACAGCCTCAACCACAGATTGGTCGGAACTGATCTCCTCCAGCATCTCTGCATTAATGAGAATGGCCTGCAGATAGTTGCGAATGTCATGTCCGAGCAGGTCAAGATATAGAGATGCACCACGGTCCGCCGCCCTCATCTGAGCCTCTATCATACGCAGTTCGGTCAGATCGCGTAGTACCAGTACGACATGGCTCTTGTCCTCATATGGCGTTCCGATAGCAACAATCCACCTGAGCTTCGGTTTACCCCCCATCCCGATTGTAAAGACAAACTCATTTGAAACAGTCGAGTGAGTGGTCAATACGTCACGGACTATCAATTGAAGCGTGTCCACGACGTTTCTCGGGAAGACCTCGGATATTGACTTCTTCGTCGGCCCGTCATGTTGGGGAATAATGTGCCCATTGGAATACATCTCCGAAACGTTACCTTCAGCATCAACGACCAAGATGACCTCCGTGATCGAGCGGACGAGTAGGCGATAACGCTTCTCACTCTCTTGGAGCTCGGACTCTGCCTTTACCCGGTCCGTCACATCAACAACGACGGCGAAAGTGCCGTCAACTTGACCTCTCTCGTCTCTTGCGGGCACAGCAGAAACTCTGACTATTCTTGTCTCACCTGATTTGTGACGCATCTTCAACTGGTATTTTGAAGAGAGTCCTTCCCTTCGTTTTCTGGTTTCCTCACGGACAAGTTCCGCCCCTTCTGCGTCTATGTAGTCATATATGGGCGTACCAACAATTTCCTCGGGCGTATAGCCCAGAATGTGTGCAAATGCAGGGTTCACAACAACAAACTGGTCGTTCAGGTCTGATATCGCAATTCCCTCAGGCGAATTGAGGACGAGATCACGGAACCGTTGTTCTGACCGTTGAATGGCGTCAAATGACTTCGCTCGGTCAATAGCGGTGGCTATCATCTCCGCGAGCGCCCTGAAGAACGAAGTACTATCTTCGAGTTGTGGCATTGGTTTGTTCGAGATAAGCGACAAGATACTCATCAAATTGCCATCTCTGTCAACAATGGGCATGACAACTGCCGCGTGAATATTCAAGTTTCTCACGCTCTCGAATGACACGTAGGGGTCACACTGTTGCAAATCATGACATACTATGAGCTCGCGCCTTTGAGCAGCATACGAAATGAGAGACTTGCGAATCGTTTCTTGTGTCAGGGGGAGGACTTGCTCCAAATATTCAGAGGTGACTCCGAAGGAAGCGGTCTTCACAAAGGCATTCTTTTCACAGTCATAGAGCCACACAATGCCAGCTGAAAAGCCCAACGCAGAGGATAGTCCTTCAAGAATACTCTTCGTCACATCTGATGCGTCCGCCGCTTCAAGTGCGGCTTCAGCCACAACACGAAAAGCTGCTCGTTCCTGACGCAGTAATGCCTCAGCCTTGAGTTGGTCGGTCATGTCCACACCTGAGCTGAGGAGACCCATCACGTTTCCATCACTATCGTAGATTGGGCGCGTCTTCCAGCTGATGATGCGTTCTTCATTGTCGGAGGTCACCACAGGTCGAAGAACATCATCCACGGTTCTGAGTGTACCGTTCATGATTTTGTCGAATCGGGCTCGAACTACATCACGCTCCCTCTCAGGGACAACACCGAACCAGTACTTGCCAACGATCTGGTCCTCATCCACGCCAAAGAGCTTGCATCCAGCCCGATTGATCATTACAATTCTGCCCGACCTGTCCAAGGCGAGGATAATCACC
>JAGSHP010000177.1 GCA_029855925.1 Candidatus Thorarchaeota archaeon
CTCGACTGTCACCTCTACGAACGATGTTGCTCGAGACCTCATTCATCGCGAGTCGGTGGGCGAAGGCACAGTCGTCGTTGCTGAGCGCCAGACCCAAGGTCGTGGACGCTACGACCGAGAATGGGCGTCACCCCCGGGTGGACTCTATCTATCCATTGTCCTGCGTCCTCGTCTTGCAGTGGAGAGGGCGCCCCTTCTGGGAATGTTGTGTGCCGTGGCAGCAGCCCGTACCATCCGCCAGATCTCGCATGCAAATGCTGTGCTAAAGTGGCCAAATGACATCCTCTTGCATGACCGCAAACTGGGTGGCATATTGAGCGAACTCGTCCTGTCCCCGGAGCCACTTGGCATTATCGGAGTGGGCTTGAACATTAACACCTCCCCTCACGATCTCCCCCCCTCTCTTCAACAGACGAGCATCTCTCTGTTCTCTGTGACTGGTTGCACTCTTCCGCTCTCGGAGGCTTTACTTGTTCTTCTCAAGCACATCGATAAGTTGCTTGTAGAGGTAGATGCGAACAACAGCTACGCCAAGATTCTATCCGCGTGGAGAGAGACCAACGCGACCATTGGAAGGAGGGTGGTTGTCACAGGGCACTCTGTCGTACGCGGACGTGCTGTGAACATCACGACTGAAGGATGGCTCGTGGTAAAAACGGATGACGGTTCCGAGGTTACCGTTGCAGAGGGTGACGTACAGCATCTCAGCATTGTTTCCTAGTTTCTTGAAGTACAATGCGTGCGGCCCAATCATGTTGTTCGGATGGGCCCCTGACTATGTATTCTCTGTATTGCGCGCGTGGGCTCCGGATAATGCAAATGATCGCACTTGTGTCAATGTACGGATTGGCGGGAATGCGCAAATGGCAGGAATGTGGATTATATGTTGCATAGGACCATATATTGCCTGATCTGCATTCTAGAACAAGACTCATCAGCCCCCAGTTCCCGTTATACTCGAGTGTCAAATAATGGCGACAACCGTTGTGAAAGTGCATACAGAGGACCTCTCTCGCCTTCAGAAAGTCCTCGAACAGCAGCCCGGAGTATCTGCGCGCAAGGTCTCGAACAAGTATGAGGCATTTCGTTTCTCGTATGCTGGTGGGAACATTGTAGCATACACCAGTGGGAAGATTGTTGCCAACACAGAGGAGGCTGCCCGTCTTGTTCGCAAGGGGATCATGGCTCTGGGAGCGCCCGACGGCCGTACCACCATCGGCTCAGACGAGGCTGGGAAGGGCGAATGGCTCGGTCCACTGGTGGTTGCCGCCGTGGCTCTGTCATCCCAGCAAGCATCCGAATTGCGGGGTCTGGGGGTGATGGACAGTAAGGCTGTTCCTCCGCACAAGATGCATGATCTGGCTCAGGCTATCAAGCGACGTGCTCTGGCATACAAGGTTGTCATGATTACTCCGAAGAAGTTCAATGAACTCTTCCGCAAGTTTCACGAGGAGGGAAAGAATCTCAATGACTTGCTGGCATGGGCTCACGCGAAGGCCATTGCTGAGACCCTTGAGAAATTGAGTCGCAAGCACAGGTCCCCCCTCACGATCATAGTGGATGAGTTCGCCCGCGTCAAGACCAAGGAGCGAATCAGTCGAGTGGTAGACCTGTCATCAGTGAGGCTTGTCCAGCGGCCTCGTGCTGAGGATGACATTGCAGTCGCCTCTGCAAGTATTCTGGCCCGTTCAAGCCGCGATGAATGGATAACGAGCAAGTCGCGTGCCTTGGGCATTGACCTCCACACGACCACGGTCGACCGCCTACGGTCACATGACGCACTCGATGAACTCGTGAAGACCGCGTATATCAAATAATCTCAATCAATCGATTTATTAAGACGTAAGTTACAAACTGTAAATTGATTCCGATGACCACATCACCGACAGCCGGACTTAGCCGACTCGACAAACTGCTGCCTCTCTGGATCATTCTTGCAATGGTACTTGGAGTTGTTCTTGGACGATTTGTCCCCGGCATCGCAGTGTTTCTCAACTCTCTGAGCATCGGTACGACCTCCATTCCTATTGCTATAGGTCTTCTCTGGATGATGTATCCCGTGCTTGCAAAGGTGAAATACGAGGAGATGGGGCGCCTGCGTGGTGAGAAGCGCATGTTTGGCATCTCGCTTGTCCTGAACTGGTTGATTGGTCCAGCGCTTATGTTCGGACTTGCCTGGTTGTTCCTGGCGAACTTTCCCGAATATCGCATGGGCATAATCCTCGTGGGACTTGCGCGGTGTATAGCGATGGTCCTGATCTGGAACTTTCTGGCCGGCGGAGACTCGGAGTCATGTGCGGTCCTTGTTGCAATAAACTCAATCATGCAGATATTGCTCTACAGCTTTGAGGCATGGTTCTATATCTCATTCCTCTCTGCCTTGATAGACCCCTCTTCCGCCACGGTAGTGCAGGTGTCGCTGATTGACATTGCCGTGAGCGTCGTAATATTCCTAGGAATTCCTCTCGTTGGGGGCATCATCACCCGGTCTGTGTTGCTGAAGCGGCGCGGTCCAGAATGGTATGATACCAAATTTGCCCCAAGACTTGGGCCGATTGCACTGATCGGTCTGCTCTACACAATCGTCATGATGTTCTCTCTAAAGGGCGACACCATTGTTGAACTACCGTTTGATGTCCTCATGATATCTCTTCCTCTGTTCTCGTACTTTGTCATAATGTTCGTCATTGCCTTTGGGATCTCGTATCTGATGAAGTTCAGTTATGAGAAGAATGTGACAATCTCATTCACTGCAGCAAGCAACAACTTCGAGCTTGCGATCGCAGTCGCCATTGGTGTCTTTGGCATTGGTTCGGGTCAGGCATTGGCCGCAGTTGTCGGTCCGCTCATCGAGGTCCCGGTATTGGTTGGACTGGTGTATGTCGCCATGTATCTAGGGCGACGTCTCTATGGTCATACGAGAGGTCAGATGATTGACTCCTAGGTCAGTTCTTCGGCAAGGACCTTGCGGGTGCGTATTAGAAGGTCCGCGATCTTCTTGCTGGAGATCCAGTACATCTTCCTCTGTCCCTCACGACGCTCAGACAAGACTCCTGCTCTTACCAGCTGGGAGAGATACGATGAGATTGTCGACTGAGCCACTCCTATTCGTGGTGCTATCTCACACTGGCACAGCTCTCCCTCTAACAACACTTCAACAATCTGTAGTCTAACCGGATTGCTCAGTGCTTTGTGAAACTCAACACATCGATTGATCTCTTTGTTGTCAACCATATGGTGGACCTCTATCATACAGATTTGTTTCCCACTATTAACATTTGTTAGACGCCACTGTAGGACAACCAAGCCTACAAGAAGAAGTTCCCTGTGAGGGGGAATATTCATATCCACCTCCCGAATTATGCGATAGAGACCTGTGAGGACTGAACTATGCCGGATGAACGGTTCGAGAAACTAAAGGAACTGCGAGAGAAGGCTCAGTTGGGCGGTGGGCACGAACGCCAGAAGAGACAGCATGAGCAGGGCAAGTACACAGCGCGCGAGCGAATAGAGAAGCTACTCGACCCCGGTTCGTTCGTAGAGGTTGACGAGTTTGTGGTTCACCGCTGCACAGACTTTGGTATGGAGGAGAAGAAGGTCCTTGGAGACGGTGTCATCACGGGTTTCGGGACAATTGACGGACGAAAGGTGTTTGTCTTCAGTCAGGACTTCACGGTGTTTGGCGGCTCGCTCTCGGAGATGTTCGGCAAGAAGATCTGCAAGATAATGGACATGGCGATGGACACAGGTGCACCTGTCATTGGTCTAAACGATGGTGCTGGCGCTCGCGTGCAGGAGGGTGTCAAGGCTCTTGCCTCCTATGCCGACATCTTCTACAGGAACACAATTGCAAGTGGAGTCATCCCTCAGATCAGCGCCATCATGGGCCCATGTGCAGGAGGTGCAGTCTACAGTCCAGCTGTCACAGACTTTACACTCATGGTGAAGGGGACGTCCCACATGTTCATCACAGGTCCTGAGGTCATCAAGACGGTGACCGGCGAGGAAGTCACCTTTGAAGACTTGGGC
>JAGSHP010000207.1 GCA_029855925.1 Candidatus Thorarchaeota archaeon
ATGCCAGCTGATACTGAGCCACCATTATACTTAAGAGCGGACTGTGTCAGGGCGCACTATCGACCAAAGAGGCGTATCGACAATGGCCAAGTTCAGAGCTGATCACTATCTTGTTGCACAATTTGAAACGGTTACTAATCTTGAAAAAGACGCAACCAAGGTTCTTGAGGCACTAAAGGAGCTCCCTCAATTGAAGGATCTTGCAATGGTCTCAAAGCGACTTGAGATGACCCACTGGCAAGAGATTCAAGGTCGAATCGACATTCCTGAGGGTTCGAAGGCATTTTGGGCCATGATAAAGAAGGAAGTGACTGAACGAGAACCTTACAACCTATTCATTCGAATCGATGTGAATGCTGAAGCCGATGATATCGAGGCTGCACGTGCAAAGGTCAAGAAGTGGATTGAGGATGAATGGATTCCTAAGATTGAGTCCCGCATACCCTTGAAGAGTGCTAAGGCCCTGCAGCCTGAAGAAATCTATGTGCCGAAGTTGGCATGATTCTATGTAGACACTGAGATCACATAGATGTTATTCCCGGCGGCTTGGACGATCTCGGTCCTGCCGTCGCCGAAGACATCTCCGATTCCCACTATAGTATTAGCCTCTTTCTTTCTTGTCTTTATTGTACATTCTTCTACAAGTCTACGTCCATCCAGCGAAAAGAGCGTCAGTAGGGTGTTTGTCTGACTGACGATAGCCTGCCCGGGCGATGATACGCCGTCAATCACCGTACCAATTCTCACAGAACTCACAGTCCCTGGGGCTCGGACGTTGTCATAGAACTCAATACCACTGGGACCCGGTCCATACACTGAGATATTCTTCTTCATAATCACAACAATCTCGTCGTGTTTTGACGCCGTGATACTGCCAGTCGAAACAATATCGACGCCGCCTCTTGTCTTTATCTTACTACGTTCATGAAGCCTATCGTCTGCGTATTGATACAAGTAAATGAACTGGCTCTCATCTCCGAACACGAATTGACTATATGGCGCGCCTCTGTATCGGTATGGCTCTATGGAAAATGTGGGATGATCTACTACCTTGTGTGCAAGCTTGTCAAGGGCACCATCATACCAGCCAAAGCAACGTAACGCATTGTCTTCAGTTGCGACTATGACCTCTGCCTTCTCATCGCCCATCACATTTGTCACGCATATTGCTGTGGGGAGGGTTCCGAGAGGGCAATCACAACGAATACTGACCTCATCCTCGCGAAGAGTCACCACACGCATCTTGTTGTCGAGATTTCCCATCACCAAATCGATTGAGGAATCACCTGTCACGTCGCCAGTGCCAATGACTGTGACCGGCGGTACATCATCAACTTCGAATAGTGTAGTATGGGACCCATCAGACTCCATCTGGAGTGCTCTGATATCGGACTTGACAGTCGTGATGACGATCTCTGCCTTTCCATCCCCTGTGATGTCCAGCACGTTCAATGATGTGACTGCTTCTTTGAGGGTGATGGCAGATATGATGTCTAGGTGGACCACAGGAGAAACACCTCGATGAACTGGTGGTGGTGACAGGAGAAGGAGATGTGGGAGGAATTTAAGAGTTATTCCGTTACACAAGGATGTGGATTTGTCGCAGTATCTGCGAAGGAATGCCATCACTAGATATTGAGAGACGATGTAATGGACGAGCACATTGATGAGGAAACCATGGAGTCGCCGCCCTGCTGGATTGTGCCAGATGAGGAGCTTGCCCGAGAGATTGGTGCCTTCATCAAGGAGTTCGGCTCGTTCACTCCGGAATGGTTTGCAGAGGTCAAGTTCCACCTTCTCCGTGGATCCGGCTTGACTAAGGACGGGCGACGGGAATTCTGTAATGTGTCTATTGCGTTCAAGCTATGTCCAAACTGTGACCTTCTGTATACTGCAAAGAAATGTCCTCTCTGGTATGACCTGTTCAAGAAGGTCCAATGGAAGTCAGTCGAACGGGCACCCCCATGCATTAGGCTCGCCTATGCTCGTCACAACATCAAGACGGTCACAGACTACTTGGTGGCTGTGAATCTCATTGCCCCCCCATTCTATGGTAGGCGCCGAGCACCCACCTGCAAAATGATGCAGAGATGGAATCTATGCGAGCCGGATAGGTACTGTGAGGCAATGACCACGGGAAACACAGCAGAATATATGTCCGCACGAGAGAGAGTCAAATTGTCACGAACCTTTCCATCTGGCGAAGAGAACTGACCTACTCATCTTATATGGCGCCAAATGAGATAATTCCACTGTTGAGCGTGCGCAATATGAGCAATGACCACGACACAATCTCAAGTCTCACACGTGAGGATGTAGACCTCATTCAAACAATCAGAATGAGCGGTCATCGCGAGGTAGTGATTCGCGCTGCAAAGAAGACCAAGGGATCAGACTGGTCCAGTATTGAGCAGGCCATTGCTTTGTGCAGGCGCATGG
>JAGSHP010000282.1 GCA_029855925.1 Candidatus Thorarchaeota archaeon
CATTGGTCTTGCCTTTGGAGGACTGATCACGGGCGCAGTGCTGACCGAGACCATCTTCCAGTGGAAGGGCCTTGGGAGCTGGGCTGTCGGTGCCATCCTGAGTGCTGATATGGCTGCAATCAATGGATTCACGCTGATTGTCGCATTGATATTTGTCACAGCCAATCTCATAGTCGACCTCGTGTATGGGATTTTGGACCCACGCATTCGCTTTGGATAAGGAGGTTTCAACTTAGATGACAACAGACAACACACAACTGACAAGCGAAGAATTCCAAGTCGATGAGGCATACGCCACGCAATTCGCAATGCTACGATTCCTCGAGCTGCTTGTGTCCATCGCCACCATCGGATACGGTCTGATTGTGCTCGTGGGCGGAATCAGCTACCCCATCCTGCGGTCCGTTGGCATTATCTCGACCGACATCCCGGAACTGGCTATGCTGACCGGACAGCTCTTTCTTGGCTTTCTGGCAATTGGCCTTGGCTTTGGCACGTACAATGTGGACAAGTCACTGAAGGAGTACGATGTCTGGGCATTCTCGAATACCCTGTATCTCAACCTGATCCTCTTGGTCCTGTATGCCATAATTGGAGGTCTTGCCGGGCTTATTCTTATCATCATTGCAATTCCGCCATTGCTTTTCCTGTTCCTTCCTCACGTGCGAGAGTTCTGGTTCCCAAGCTTTCGTGAGGACCTGACTCCGCGACTGAAAGAGATCCGCTATAGTCTGTATCTCATCCGTAAGAGCCCTCTTGTCTTGGCAGGTATTGTCATTCTGGCTACATTTGTGGCTCTGGCATTCCTCGCACCCTATATCGCCCCATATGGACCTGAGCAGAGAGTGTGGGATGATATCAATCTCCCCCCGGTCTCTCCAAGCAATGTGGAAGGTAACCCCATGCACTGGTGGGGAACCGATAACTCCGGCGGTGATACATTCAGCAGGATTCTCTATGCTGCACAGGTGGACTTGCGTGTGTCCATCACCGTGGTTATTGTAGCCGTGATAGTTGGTACTCTGATTGGTGCCATCTCTGGGTACTATGGAGGTAAGATCGACGAACTCGTGATGCGCATAACTGACGTCTTCTTTGCCTTCCCCGGACTGATACTCGCAATGGCAATTGTGATGGCGCTCGGATCACGAAGCCTGGACAATATCTCACTGTCACTGATGGTGACGTGGTGGCCATCATATGCGAGACTGGTGCGCGGACAGGTCTTGGCAGAGCGTGAGAAGCTGTACGTTGAGGCTGCAAGGTCTGTTGGAGCAAGCGACAGCCGGATCCTATTGAATCACATCATTCCCAATACGATTCAACCACTGATCGTGCAGGCCACCATGGATACTGGCGCAGTTCTCCTGGTCGCCGCAGGTCTCTCATTCATCGGCTTTGGACCGCCCGCAGGTGTTGCAGAGTGGGGTCTCATGATCTCAAATGCTGAACGTGTCTTTGGTCTCAATCCATGGGCCATGTTCTTCCCGGGAATGGCGATTCTCTTTGTGTCCCTCTCCCTCAACCTGGTCGGTGACGGGATTCGTGACATTATGGATCCCAAGCTAAGGAGGAGATAATCCGAATGTCTGATAACAAATACGTTCTCGAGGTCAAAGGTCTGGTTACAAACTTCTACACATACGAGGGTGTCGTAAAGGCTCTCGATGGTGTTGACCTCTTTCTACGCAAGGGGTCGACCATGGGATTGGTCGGCGAAACTGGTTGTGGCAAGTCTGTCACTGCACGTTCTATTCTCCGACTCGTTGAACCCCCTGGGAAGATCGAAGGCGGCGAGGTGATCTTCTTCAAGCCCAATGAGGAGACTGGAGAGGACGAACCGATTGACCTGCTAAAGCTCCCGGAGGAAGAGATGCTGCATATCCGTGGGAAGTACATATCTATCGTCTTCCAGGACCCTGCGACATTCCCGAATCCTGTCTTCACGATAGGTAATCAGATCGCTGAGGTCGTCATGCTCCATCAGGACCTCCGCCGAGAGGCTCTCGAGATTCGAATTGAAGAGATCAAGGCCGCGTTGGACAAGATCGGTACGCCGCAGTCCGAGAGGCAAAACTCGCGAAGGGATGCGCTTCTCGAAAAGCTGAGAGAATACGAGCAACAGCTGGATGACCCTCCTGAACCAGATGACAAGTACAAGAAGAAGGCAGCCATGCGAATTGCAGAGCGTACTCTGAAACTTGTCAAGATGCCTGCCCCTGACAAGATCATGACCCAGTATCCACACGAGCTC
>JAGSHP010000128.1 GCA_029855925.1 Candidatus Thorarchaeota archaeon
GTATCGCACCATTCTGTATGATCGCAGCCACGACCTGTGTGCTATTCGCAGGTCGGCATGACCTCCTCTTGCCACGCGAATACTGAAAGTCATCAAGTCAATGGTCGGGTAGCTCCATCCACAAATGGACAATACACAATAGTTAAATTCTCTACTGTGAATAAGTTACGAAGTGAAACATCATGTCAAAACTTGTGTGCGCTAAATGTGGTCATGAAGAGTCAGTGCCAATGCACTGTGGAAAGGAAATGCATGTGGAAGGCAATCAGCTGGTCTGCTGGATGGGTGCCAGCTGCGGTCACCAAGACATTCCGGTTCATTGCGGTCAATCAATGACTCTCAGAGAATGAAGCGTCGTGATTCATCATGGCGGAACTGATGAGCGAGATCACTGGGCGTCGTAGCGGACGGGCATTTACGTCCCAGCCAGTAGACGACGAACTGATCAATCTGATTCTGGAGGCGGGACGACTGGCTCCATCATGTGCGAACACTCAGGCGTGGAACTTTCTTGTTCTTAAAGACAAGACATCGTTACAACAGGCACATCCTGCTCTTAGCCGAGGCAATGCCTGGGGGAAGGACGCTCCGCTGATGATAATCGTCACAGCAAAGGAGGATGGTGGTTGCCCGGCACATGGGCTCCCCTACTTCATGATGGATGTCGGTCTTGCAGTTGAGAATATGCTCCTGCAGGCTGTTCACCTTGGACTCATGGGACATCCCACAGCAGGTTGGGATGAGGCTGTACTGAAACAGACCTTCGCGATACCTGACGAGTACCGCATAGTGACGGTGATCTTCCTTGGACATCCGAGGATGCGCGATGAGCTTCCACCCGAACAGGCTGAGAGGGAGTTCAAACCAAAAGAGCGTCGTCCTCTATCAGAGATTGTGCATTGGAACTCTTGGTAGGCATTTTGTCAGCAGGTCGAGGGAGTGACTCTCCCTCCGACTAATATATGTGCATTCCCTGACAGTAATCTCATAGAGTTGAGTTAGCGATGCAACTGATACCATATGAGATCGTCATAATCTATTCAATACCTTCAATTCTCATTGGCATGGGCATGGGATATTACCTCGGTCAGCAAAGCAAGATGAGCGGTCGAAGTCGCATTGGATTAGGTATTGTTCTCTCAATGATCACTGGACTCGTGGTCGCACTCCTTATCTCGACAATTCGCGAAGGAACGTCAATCCATTATCTTCTCAGTATGTTGTCCTCTCTTGGAGGGGCGCTATTTGGCATGGCTGCTGGTTGGACCCCCACCCCGCATCGATATGTTCATCATGTCATCTACGAGTATGAAGACGAAGATGAATTCGACCATGAGATTGAGGAAGCACTCCGTGGCTCTGAAGAAGAATGAGTTCCCTGTAATAGCGTAGGCTGTAGGTCGGTTCCACTTGGGCATCAGGTCCCTGTCCACTCACCAAACGATGGGACTTTGCCACCCATTTCTTTATTGGTGGTGTTGTTCACTGAGAATGTGACATATTTAGTTGAGAGGAACTCGTTATGAATACCCCCCGTTTCAGAAACCTTCATTCCATTATACTCTTGATGATGCTTGTAGGATTGGTGTTCACACCCGCTGTGCAGGCTCAGCCTGCAGGATGGAGCGGTGACGACAACCTCGCATTTCGACTACTGATTAATGGGGTCTCTGCTGCCGACTCGGATGCGGCCCACCCCATCACGGTTCTGCTGAGCGAGGATCCCACAATGAACCTGACGATATTCACCGGGGCTGATATCATTCTAAAGTCTGGTCGCTTTGTGATGAAATACATGGCAATACCGCTATTCGACCAGCCCCTTGACTTCAATCTCCCAGTCCCATCAGGCACCAATGCTTCTCTCACAAACTCGACAATTCCGTTAAGTGCGGCTCTAGGGACTGGCGGCATTGATCTTGTCTCAGGAACAGTTTCTGGCTCATTCTCCTTCACGTACTCCCTTGTTTCTTCACCGGGGACAAATGTCACGGTTTCAGAGGACTTCTATCTCCACATAGGGCCCACAGGTGCCGCAGCATTACTCTCAGTCTCAGGAATGATCACTCTTGGGTTCACGCTGATGTCCGTGTTTGGCCTGCTACTGTCCCTCGACGACTTCCAGCAGGGTATTCTCTGGGCTACTAAGGTCCGCAGAGCTGCACGAAAGTCACAGAAGATAATATTTCCACGAGGGGTCGTCTTGCGTCGGCGTCCCAGAAAAGACAAGGGCGCGGCTCCCAATGAGGAGGATCTCTCCCGCAGAGTGAGGGAGATGGCGAAGGACCTATGGGATGGAAGACGTTGTCCCAAGTGCGGAGCAAGATGGAAGTCCAGTGCGGACTCGTGCAAGAAGTGCAAGATCTCAAGGGCTGAGGCAACGGAGGTCTTCGCGGAGAAGGCTGCGGAACTGGTTCCCCGTGCATTGAAGGTGATGCGCCCCAAGTCGAAGATGACAGTTGGTGCATTCTCCAAGGCGTTGAAGACGCGACCAGAGATAGGCGGCGCAATAGCGTCCGCGCTCACCGAGCTCCATGTCTTTCAGGTGCGGTCTGTCAAGGTACCTCTGAAGAAGGTCTCCTTCTCGGGAATGACCATTGCAGGTACTTACTGGAGCTGGATGCAGTTGTTGGGCGGTGCAACTCCCTCATGGAGCGACATACTTC
>JAGSHP010000414.1 GCA_029855925.1 Candidatus Thorarchaeota archaeon
ACAGTACACTGGGTGGCGCCTCGAACATCGCAATCGTCGCCATGTTCTTGCTTGTTGAGATCTTCTTCAAGACGGACCTGCTCATCGTGACCCTGGTGGTCTGGCTGGCATTCCTCGTCTTCGCCATAGTCATACTTGCTAACTACGCTAGAGCCTCACCGAGGGAGATGTACTGATGTATCGAAGCCCAACACCAACTGTTGATGTCGCAATAGTGAGAGAGGAGAGCATTCTGCTCGTAAAGAGAGGACATGATCCGTACAAGGGCTCTTGGGTATTCCCTGGGGGCTTCATCGAGTACGGCGAAACTGCAGAGGCTGCCGCCGTCAGGGAGGTCATGGAGGAGACTGGTGTTCGAATTCGTCTTCGAGACATTCTCGGAGTATACAGTGCGCCAGATAGAGACCCAAGAAAGCATGTGCTATCTGTTGTATTTGTCGGCGAGTACGTCTCAGGGCATCCCATTGGCGGTGATGATGCGGCAGAGGCAAAATGGTTTGAAATAAAGGAGGCTGAGACCATGGATCTTGGTTTCGACCATGGTCTTATTCTTCGCGACCTCAAGAGGTGGCTTTGTTCAAAAGGCACCTACTGGTCGACTCGGAAACGCTCTATAGACTGAGAATGGACAGTTTTTCAGAGAGATTGACCAGAGGAAAGTTCAGGACCATGGGTTCAGACTCGACGGTCTCCACGAACTTGACCTCTTCCTTTGGTCGAGACCTGTAGGAGAGAAAGCTACCAGTCGGCTCCTCATCTGTTTCAACATAGATCCAAAGGGGGAGACCATACATCTCGTAGTAGCCATGATGGGAGAGAAGAGTACCATAGATATGCTTGCCCTCATGCGTGAAATGAATCAAAGACGCTGGACGATCGCGCTGTGACCAGGTTGCTAGCATCCTTGCAAGATCAAGCATCGTTGCTATCTTTAGGTTGACTGGTGGTCTAATATCGCTCATAATGAACACCGGGTAGGTGGGGGAATATATTACTTATAAGCAATAGTATGTTGACGCACACTATCATCGCTCATACTCGGAATTTTCGGGCGAGAGAATTCGTCTCTTGTTTGGAGCCAGCTATAACAAGCCCAGCACAGACCCGCCGATTAGTATGAGCCAGGGTCACTGCGGCTCGTACCTCTTCCCCGGACGCAAGGACAAAGAAGAAGCCCTCTGAACTGACAGGTTCTTGAACCCTTAGCCCAAGAGCGACAAGTCGATTGACGATCTCCGTGACAATGGTCATTGGGTCCGAGTTCTCATCACAGATTGCTATCTCCTCGTGAGACTGGGTCGTGTCATGAAAGAGGAAATTGTGTGGGACCGGGGAATAGAGCAGCTGCCTAATCACTGCTTTTGCCAAGAGGTCCTGAGGCATGGGGCCGAACTCCCGAGATGCCATGGAAGAGAGATCAATTGCCTCGGGCACTGCCTCCGCAGCGGGTTCTTGTTCGTGGGCCGCGGGCATGGACTCTGCGGGAACAGCCTCACCAAGAACTGGAGGCGGGACAGGAGGCTCTTCCTCAAAGCTCATGTCCTCTAGGTCAATGTCCTCATCAAGTTCGTCCTCGTCTTGCCCAGGAGGAGCAGGTTCCGCAAAGAGGAAGGAGAGGCGATCGTCCCCACCATGCCGAGAGAAACGTGGCCTGATCTGGATCACGAAACCACGCTTGTTCTCAGTGGTCTGATCAAAAACGAGAGCGACACCACGAGGTAGACTGCTGATGAATGTCTTGTCTCGGAAGGACTCCGGCATGACCGCAGGCGCTCTCTTCTGCAGAGCAGTGATGTCCACCTCGTACGAGAGTGAGTGTGCCACAAGCAGGTCAGCCTGAGAGATGGCCTCGTCTGCCACCGCGGACGGTTGTTGTGTGGCTAAGACAAGACTGCAGCCGAACCTGCGGCCCAGCTTCGTATAACTAATGATTGCATCCTTTGCGGGGGTCGCTCCTGAGCGAGGGACTAAGGTATGTGCCTCGTCGATGACTAACCATGTGGGTGGCAGAACGTCTCTGCCGCTGGAGCCCTCCGGTGTCCATTCCATTCTTGCTCGCAGAATCTGGCGAGACAAGAGATTAGTCAGAATTGCAAGAATCTTGTCAGCATCGTCCCCGATGGGCGCAACATCAATGACCGTGATCTGCCCAGGCACGGCGAGTTCTTCAGCGCTCACGCCACCCGGACTGAAGACCCCAAAGCGCAATGCACTCCTAAGACGTTGAATGAGAGCAATACGGGTCGCCCTCTTGTAGAACTCGTCAAGAGAAGGGTTCATCCTAATACAGCGCATCATGTCCTTGATGCTAAAATCGGGATTGGGTGGGACCTGTTCCCCATCATCGAGAGTGTAGCCCTTCTTCAGGCTCTCGATCACTTCACCAAGGAGGTTCTCCATGGTGGTAGAGAGGCTTCCGCTCCGCTCCATGACGAATCCCCAGTCAGACGGGGAGAGATACCTCGGGCTAATGGAGAGCGGGAATAGATGACCCTTCTTGACCACGTCCTCCGGCAGTCGATCGAATACCTTCTTCGGAATGTAGATGTTCGCGGGAAACTTGGAGGGAGCGAGGCCCCACTTCTTCAGTAGCTCATTCTGATCAGTGTTCGGCTCAACCATCTGTCGAAACACGTCCACCGTATCTATGACCACAACAGCAACCTCTATCTCTTTTCGGTTCATTGCTCTCGCGAGCTCCTCAACCACCACGCCCATAGTGTATGATTTTCCAGAGCCTCGAGTTCCAGCCACGAAGATCACGTGCGGATCGCTCAGGTCCAGATAGACAGGAGTGCGATAGAGAGACTCAAGGATGTCCTCGTGCGACTCCGTGATTGCACCTATGAGACCCAGCCCTTTCACACCATATGTTGCATGATGTGATTTGGTCCGCCCAATGACTGCACCCAGCTCTGGGTCGACTATGAGCTGCAGTGGGTCAAGCACTGGAGGATGGAATGGTAGAACCGCTTCAGAGACAAGCGGGATCAAGTCGGTGGGTTCATTGTCAGAGTCGGGGTCAGGATCATGTTCGCCCATGCCACATCACTTCACAGACAAGCAGTGTAACGATAAGTGTTTTTGCTGTGGGAATGTTTTCGCGCGTTTGCCGATGGACAAGACTCAAAACCAGTGAGCCTACGGTTAGAGTATGCCCGATACAATTGAGGATGGCGCACTTGTCTTCATCTTCCTTGATGCAAAACGTAACTGGATACGTCGGGTCAAGACAGGTGAAGAGTTCCACTCCAACAAAGGAATCATCAAGTACGACGACCTAATCGGGAGACCCTACGGAATCAGAGTCAGGAGTCACTCGGGTCACGAGTTTCAGATTCATAGACCAAGCCCGGCCGATGTTCAGATTGCCATGGGCCGCAATACGCAGATTATCTATCCAAAAGACGCAGCGACGATTCTGATCCAGGCAGGAATCGGGGCAGGTTCTCGAGTCGTTGAGTCCGGGACGGGTTCAGGAGCATTGACGGGCATTCTATCAAGAGCTGTCGGCAAGGAGGGTCATGTCTACACCTACGAGATCAGAGAGGACATGTACCTAGGCGCGAAGAAGAATCTTGAGAAGTACGGGCTGACAGACAACGTGACGATGTACAACAAGGACATCATTGAGGGCATCAAGGAAACAGATGTGGATGCGGTCGTCTTGGATCTCGCAACGCCATGGCTTCTTGTCGACGAGGCGCATCGATCCCTCAAACCAAGTCATGTCCTTGCCAGCTACAGCCCTACGATTGAACAGGTCATGAAGACATGCAAGGCACTTGGTGATAGTGGAAAGTGGGGTATGATAAAGACCCTTGAGATATTCGAGAGGGAGATCATGGTTCGGGTGAACAAAACACGACCGACAACGTGGATGGTCGCTCATACCGGCTATATGACCTTTGCCAGAAGCCTCGCCGTTGAGTGACCGAAACATTAATTCTGTACGTCCTGACTCTGGTGAAAAGATTATGAACGATGAAAAGGAGCGCCCCGATATTGACTCGATGGCCAAGAGGCTCGAGGCGGCCATGCAGTCAAGCGCCGAGGAACTTGCCAACGGGAGAGTCAACGAACTTGACCAGAACTACATGGACATCGTCAGAAAGGCAAGAACTGCCATCGTGGAGTTCTATCGTACCACGTGCCCCTACTGTAGACAGCTGATGGCTGTTCTCGAGGAACTTGCCGAGGTCTACAAGGACAAAGTGTTCTTCGCAAAGGTGAACGTGGATCTTGTTGAGGAGCCGATTGAGCGCTTCAAGATCTTGGGCGTTCCTCTCACAGTCGCGTTCAAGAAGGGGATGGCGGTCTCGCGGATGGACGGATTTCAGGAGTTGGAGACGGCAGACCGCTGGGTCAGTGCTCTGTATCACGGAATCCGACCGGGCGATATGCCAGGGGGGCAGTTCACTTCTCTCGAGTGAAGAGGTTGTGTGTCATCTAGGTCTGTACTGAAACTAAGGATAAGTACAAAGCTTTATATCATAAGAGATTGTTGTTGTTGATTGTCGAATGTTGTCGATTGTTGTCGGCATTTGTCGACGGTGGCGCAAGATAATGGGATATCATCACAAACGCGAGGAGTGTTCAAAGGACACGCAGGAGGTCCTTCAGAACATAGTGTCAACGAAACAGACCGAGTACGACCTAGCTGTCACAAGTGAAACAATAGAGGTCACAAGCTCTGCTGGAGATACCATCAGAGTACAGGAAAAGGAGAATGTCCTGACCGCCAAACATGCGCAGATTCTAGGCAATTCGGATGATCCGGCCCCGTCAGAGGTGGAGCAGACAGTCGCAACAGAAGATGGGGCAGGAACAGAGTACTACAAGACGCTCCCGGATATCGCATTTCATTTTGAAGAACTATCTGATGCTTATGTGAGGAAGAGAAGGCACAGCAATAAGGTTAGTACTGACATTGACTATTCAGACATCTAGGGGGGAGCAAAGTGGATGAAACGAAGGAGATCTCGCAGCTGAGGCAGGAGATACTTGAGCTTCGCGAAACTGTCCGAGCCCTGAGAGATACTGTTAATCAGCTCCGTAGAGAGGCCAAGAAACCATCTACACCCCCTGTCCGTGCAGTCACAGGCATCTATGACACGAGTCTGGGTCTCGACAAGGTGCTGGAAGATGCAAGCTGGGCCAGGCTCATCAATCTTCTGAATCGAGCGGAGACAGGACTGACGGCTGCTGAGCTGGCAAAGCGATGGGGGAGATCAAGGTCTCGGACCAGTGAGGTCCTCAACAAACTCGTTGACGAGGGCATGCTAGTAAAATACAGAGACGGACGAGAGATTCGGTTTCGCCCTGCAAAGAAATAGCTCTCACGCCCACTAATTCTTGATTTTGCTCCATCCTAGTTAGTCTTAAGTATAAGGTGTACAAAATTAGGTAGCCACGCTCGAGTCGGTTGCTGCACAGCCTGACAGTGACACATGTTGTGTTCGTCAACTGCGCACAAAGTCGCACTGGTCTGTTCCCATGAAGGGACACGAATCACCATGGCGACGAGTGAGTAGCAACTGGACCATAGGAGGATGCATCGTTTGCCAAACGTTCTTTCGAGGAAGCAGTCCGCTCATGACCAAGAAACGGATGTCCCCGTGTACACGAAGTTGTTATTCAAATTGAACCGAGAGGCTCAGGCTGCTGTCAGAGAGTTCTCACAGCATGATATCGATGATGAGGCCGGTCTTGAGGAGCGACGCATAGCGATGCATGACGCATTCTCGCGACTGTACGAGGAAGTGGCGAACTTCGGCGAAACCGCTATGGGCGTCGATTTTGACATCGCATACCTGCGGGAACGCATCAAGCATGCAGAAGGAGAGACAAAGGACCAGCTCGAAAAGGCCCTTGCCGATCTCGAGGCTGAGCTGCAGAGCAATCTGGCGGACATCTGGATGGGGCGCGTGATGGCCTGGCTCCATCAGGCCGCTGCGGCATCCAGTCCCTTTGGGGCAATAGAGCATAAGGAGAGAGAGAAGAAGGCGCTCCAGTATCTGGCAAAGATGTATACCATGTTGGAAAAGTCATTCAGCGCGGTGCCCGTCAAGACCGATGGTACCCAGCAGCTCCGACGCGTTGCCCTTGGAAAGATGATCCATCAGCTACTGAAAGAGTCGGGCGGAGAGATCGAAGTCAAGCTGGCGGAGATAGCAGGGAAGAACAAGATTGCTGAGGCTGAGTTCCACGACGAGTTTCTGAACGAGCTGATTGGGTTTGAGAGCACTTTCAGGCAGGCATTCAACCCCTTCGACGAGCTGGTATGGAGAGACATTCTCTATGCATTTATCTATGAACAGGCAACCGACCTCTACAATGGTGCAATTCCTCGCCTGAAGAAAGCGGGCAGTGATAAATCAGACATTGAGAGGGTTCATTCCTGGAAGGCCAACACGTCCGGATTGGCCGAGGTATACTTCGGGATGACGTTCAGTGATATCGCGAATGCACAGATGCGAGCGGGAAATCTAGAGGATGCCTCAAAGTTATATCAGATGGCCTCCGAGGCCTTCGGACGGGCTGAGAAACGCTTCTCCGAGACCGCTGCGCTCGAACCTAATGCGCGACAGGCTCAGGCGGACAAGGAGAACAACAAGGCGCAGGCATTGTTCTGCCGTGCGGAGGCAGCAGTGGGCAATCTCACTGAACTTCTAAAGAGCGATGACCGTGAGCAAGCCATCACCACGCTGAAGGCGATCTTCAAGGATCTCAGAAAGGCCGAGAAACTCTCAAGGAGTCGAGAGCTCACCGGGGCCATTCGCGAGAACCTGAGGATCTTCGCGTTTATTGAGGAGAAGCTGAAGAAGGACAGTGCCTCACTCAGTGGAATTCTTGACCAGATCGAGCTCGCAAAGGGCATCCGACGCGAGGGACTCGTTCAGGACATTAACAAGGCACTTGACTTTGCAATAGCCAATATGGAGCAGTCACCAACAGATGCACTTGTCTCCATGCGCGAGGGCCTCACGAGCCTTGGCATTCTATTGAGCCTCCAAGAAGAGGACGATGAGATTCGAGCACTGAGGAACAAGACCCTCGCGGTTCTTAAGAACATCAAGTACGTTATCCAATTTCAGCTCAGCTCGCAGATCCAGCAGGGCGTGAGATTCATGGTCTCACGGATTCTGGAGAACCTCCACGCAGAGGACGCCGCGGAATACTACCAAAAGATTGGAGCAAAAGACAGAGCGACTCAACTCAGGGATGTGGGGAGGCTGGCCGTGGCCACTGCATGTGCTTCAGAGGCGCAGGTCTTTGCAAAACAGGCGGACCAATG
>JAGSHP010000287.1 GCA_029855925.1 Candidatus Thorarchaeota archaeon
AGATCCGTGCGGGCAGCACAGACCTTGTTGGTAACTTCGATGTGGGTGTGGATGTCCCACGTGCTAATGACACAAGTTTTGGTGTCGCCTATGCACCACTATCCCCCACCGAGCAGCTCGTATTGGAGTCGGAACAGCTGCTCAACTCTGAGGCAATAAAGAAGAAGTGGCCGCAGATTGGTGAAGACATCAAGGTCATGGGAACACGGGTCGGAGACAAGATCCATCTCCAAGTTGCCTCGGCTATCATCTCCACCGAAACGCGCGATGCTGACGAGTATGCAAGTGTCATGCAGGCCATCCAAGATATGCTCCTTGATCATGCGACCAAGGTCACAGACAATCCTGTCGAGGTAGCGGTCAATACTGCAGACAAGCCTGACCAGGGTCTCTTCTATCTCACAGTCACAGGGACCTCCGCCGAGCATGGTGATGATGGACAGGTCGGTCGCGGCAATCGTGCAAATGGTCTCATCACTCCATACAGACCAATGACCCTTGAGGCTGCAGCCGGGAAGAATCCTGTATCCCATGTTGGCAAGACATACAATGTTGCAGCACGCGAGATTGTCGAACGTATTGTTGACGAGAATCCAGATCTCGAACAGGTCTACTGTTACATTGTTAGCCAGATTGGTGCGCCTATCACTGAGCCACAGGCTGTAAACATCGAGCTCTATGGTGAATGTGACCTGACCGCTGCACAGAAGTCAGTGGCTAGCATAGCTGAAGAGGTCATTGCCAAGCTGCCTGATGTCTGGAAGGGCTTTGTAAAGCGCGAGTATCAGCTCTGGTAATTAAAATAGAATATGAGCGGTTCGCAAGACCGCTCGTCTCCTCTTATTTTTCATTTTCGAAAGAGTTGCCCATACCATCAGGGCCATGGTACCAGTGCGACGAAATATGGTGTGATGACAACTCCCACAAAGAGCCAGAGGAACGCGAAGCCCATATACATGGACGCCATCTTGAAGATACTGAAAGTTGACTCTTGGGTTGCGCCCCGTAGGTTTGATACTGCTCGCGCGGTGATGACGAGGCTGAGGATTAGTAGAGGCAGCATGACCACCCAGTGGAGTCCCATGACCATTCCCGTAAGAACGATGACAACGGCGCTGATGATCGCTGATATGGTTATCACAATCATTGTCTCATGCTCTCCACGAACGACTGGCCACATTGGCACACCCGCCTGTCTGTACCCCTCGAGATTGTCTGGTAGTAGTGCCAGAGTTAGAATGTGTAGTGGTATCCATGAGATTACAAATAATGCCATCATGATTCCCGAAAGGTCGATCACTCCCACAACGGCGGTTCGCCCGGCGAGCGCAGGCATTCCCCCCGCGATGCCTCCAAAGAGAATTGACACTGGCGACTTGCGCTTCAGCCACACTGAATAGACGACGACATCCAAGAAGAAACCTAGAAACACGACTATCGCTGTGACCTGGTTTATGAACAGCTCACAGACAATGACCCCAAATGTGACTAGAATGATCCCATGAACAAGCACTTTCCATGCAGGAATCCTTCCGCTCGGGATTGGACGGTTCTTTGTTCGGACCATGACTGCGTCTATGTCTCTGTCAATGTACATGTTCAACAAGGTGGACCCCGAGACTGCCAACGTGAGACCGATGATGAGCACTATTGCCTGCATAGCATTAATGCCTATGTTCCATGCGCTCATTAAGTAGGCAAAGCCCGTGGTGTATACAAGTAGTGCTGTCTGCCTGCTCTTGATGAGCTCCCCATATAGTCCAAACATCGATGACTTGGTCGAGTCTTCACCTGACGAGTTCGTTTTCTCTGTCATACCTGTTCCTTCTCTCTAAGGGTGTCTTTCAGAGACTGAGCACGCGTGGGTGGAAGTTCAGGCCCTTGGGGCCAGAGTGCCTCAATTCGAGGCCCCGCCACCCACGGTCATTGTTCATACGGTGTCATTCTCGCTCGTATCGTCCCTGAATGATCTCCGCCAGCATGTAGATGCAGAAGAGACCAATGCCTGCAATGAGCAGGATGAGACCGATATCGATGCCGGTTGAAGCAATGGACCTCGGGATTCCAAGTTCCTGCTCGAACATGTACGCATCGGCAAAGAAGAATGCCACTACACTTGCAACGAACAGAGTCCAGCCAATGATCTGACGTGGTATTCCTCGAACATTGAGATAATCGAATGCAAGCAGTAGTGCTATGACAGCTGTTAGTGTTGCAAGTACATGCCAGTGACCCACCGCTATTGCCAGCTCAAGAGCGAAGTCGATTGATCTGAAGTACTCAAGGTTGAAGGCCAGGTAGATACCTGGAGCTGTCACTACCACATTCACCCACATGAACATGAAGTAGAGTGCAAATCGGACTGGGTCCTTGAATACTGCAATGATCTTCTGCCCCATGGATGCAGTGTCGTAGTTCTCTCCAAGCACATCCTTTGATGTCTTGATCCATCCGAAGACCATCAGAATGAGTGCCGCCATGAGAGCAAAGGTCGCTCCCACATTGATGACCATATGCGCTTTCTCGTAGCCTACAGGAACCAGCCATGCACCAATTGACATTACAATTGTACCAGGAATTGCCAGAATCATACCGATAAGATACCATCGCCCCTTCTGCTCTGGATTTGTCCACCTGAATACAATTAGCATGAGTGCTGAGTCGATGAGTGCAAGCATGATGTGGAGGTGTCCGATAATGGCGCGCTCGAAGATGTCATGCTCAAGCCTGAGTAGCTCCTCAGCCAAGAATGGTTCAACACCACTGCCGAAGTAGGCTCCCACACTAGCGCCAAGTACTGCTGAGGTGAGGAGACAAATCGCTACAATGACGAGATTCCACTGCGCGAGGTTTATGCCCTTAATGTATGGGCCCTCCTCCTTGCGTTCAGGGAAGTTCTTTGTGGGCCAAATTCCTGCTAGGAGCAAGATGCCACTGAAGAAGACGAGGGTCAATCCAACAAGGAACAGTGCGTGTGTGATCATCTCCCCGTGCAAGATGTAGGCAAAAATCAGACCTGTCGTTGTGGTCAGCAAATAGCCTGGAACTATTGTCCACTTCACTAGGTTGGCAAACTTGGGCCGCACATCACAGATGTCCAGAGCAAATAGTACAACTGCTCCCAAGAATGTGATTGCTAGTGAATGGTAGAGCATGATTGTTCTGGCCACAGCAGCCTCATGTGATGGGTCCAAGTAGATGGGCAAAATGTATCCACCGAGCATGTCAACAATGGGTTGAGACATTGTGGACAAGAATGCAACAAGCACGAACTCAAACACAATCGTTGCTGTGATTAGGCCCTTGTATGTTCCAAGCCATGATATGAAGGCCCGGAATCCACCTTGATTCGTTTGTTCTCCACTCTCTGATGACACGGTAATCACCGTCTTAATGCTTAGAGTGTCGTATGTCGTCACTAAAAAACAATCCGTGTTGATGCGGTAAGTCTGTTACCAATTGATAACCTGATGCGTACATTGCACACGAATGGGGGGCGACGGTCCGAACGGTCCGCATAGAGGAGCTTCCCTGCGTAGCCCCGCAAAAAAAGAGATTGATGGACGACACAAGCCGCGGTCAGCGATTCCATAGAGCGAATCTCTGATTGCGAGGTCTTGGTCGTCCTCTTGGTTGGATTAGTCGATCACTTCACTAAGGGGAAGGCGGCTTTCCACTTGGTGGGCAAGAATATCCCAAGGAGATACAGTACTCCCACGAGGAGGAGCAGTATGGGCAGTATTGCTAAGATGGTTGCCAGTGGCAGAAGTGGGGAGTTTATCTTTACGAATGCAAGCAGCATTCCGCCAAGTGATATTGCCAGTCCTCCAAGACTAAAGAAGATACTCGTATATTCGGTGTCCTTTTTGATGGCGGTCATCAGTGGTAGGAACACGATGATCAGACCGCTTGGGATATGGACTGCAAGTAGACTTGGCAGTGCCACCGCCTCAAGGCCAGTGATGTATCTTCCAGCAGCCTGTACAATGATCAGAACTATGGAGTAGATTGTGTAGTACAGACCGTAGGGTTTGTCGGGCATGACCGCGTAGAGCAGACCTACCGCCAGACCCACTGGGATGATTGTTGCCACAATTGGGATCAAGGGGTCGTACAATATTGCATAATCCGTAAGCACAAATAGTAGGCCCGCAAGAAACAGAACGAGCATACTGATTGCCCACCACAGATGGAATACCTTCTTGTTCTTGAAATAATCCATGAACAAAAAGATAGCCATAATGAGGGCAACTAATCCAGTTACAAGCAACAGGAGTAGTGTCAGAATGTCCATTTTTCATCCTCTCTAGATTTAGTTTGTGCTTGTCAGTGCTGCGGTGATACTAAAGCATTTGCTGAAATGAATGTTAGTGGATATTTTATCAGTAAGCCGATTACAGTATTGTGATTTGCTGTGGTACAGACAACTCTTAATACCAAGAGTGCACCTCCTCAACGCCTGTCCGCTGCACGGATGCGAAGGGGATTAAGATGACTGAACCAATGGAAACATGTGCAGTTCTACGGGCACTAAAGATTCTCGGGAGAAAGTGGATCCCATGGATTCTCTGCGAGCTGATGGTATCCGATGAGTTGTACTTCACGGACCTGTTGAACCGCGTTATCAACGTCACAGGCTCCAATATCTCTGCTCGTGTTCTCTCGGAGGCCTTGACCACTCTCGAGAACGAAGAGATCATTAATCGAGTGGTTGAGTCGGACCAAATGCCCGTCCGCGTCAAGTACAGCCTCACTCAGAAAGGCAGAGACCTCGATGTCGTTCTTGGGATTCTGAAAGGATGGGGCATCAAGTATGGTGGTATCGAGCAGAAGAAGTGCAAGTCCTTTACGTGTGTTCACAATGGCATTGCGACAATTGACATCGAAAAGGTGAGGGATCTGCTTGAGTTCCGTAGCGAAGAACCAATTTGAACTGGGAGAAAAAGGAGCATTGAGGTGACAGAGCGTCACCTCAATCTGAATCTGCAATCACTGTGTTGCCTGGTCATCGATGCTTATCCTTGAGGTCTTGCTGAGAGCCAGCATCCGTGTTGAATGAAGTCGCTCAGAGAGTTTCATGGATGCGCCGAGCAGAATCGAAAAGAGACCTCCAAAGAACTGGACTGCCTCCAGACCATACTCGTTGACACCATCGATGATGTGCGTCCACCCGATGGCAAAAGGTTGCACCATGACTACTATCCCAACTGCAACTAGAATGTACGTGAGAATCGACGTTGTCGCGCCTGATGATACAATGCCGGGTGTGGTAAGGGCAGCCTTGATGGTTGGTGCCTTCGAAGGTAGAACCAGATAGATTAGAATGAACAAATTCAAGAACGCCCTCATCAGCGAAGGACTGAACGGCATTCCATTTGTCATCACAAGAATTGCTGGGATAAAGCCACCCAGAGCCCCGAATAGACTTACTAATACTGCTGTGAAGTATGACCATGTCTTCTGGGTGATGAATGCCCATGTCAGGATTATCCACGCAAAACCAACAATCCATGTGATTGTGGTAGTTGCAATGAAGACTGGCTGAAGAGTGTACATAATGTGGAGTTTGCTGGTGGGATCTGATGGGGGATCAAGTGTCGGGCATGTGCTACCATACGCACTGATTATACCTAGGATGGCTGCAACTGCGGCCAAAATGCTTAGGTTTCTCACAATCTTTTCCATTGTCTTAGTCTCCCTTCTCTCAGTTACAGCGAGAGTTCTTCCCGCCATAGACCTAGTGAACGCAGGATGTCATTTCGTATCTTATGAATCTTGTCAATCTCAGGTTGCACGTTCATGAATCATTGGAACTATCGATGATTGTGTCTTATCGGGACCATCTTTGACATCTGAATCTTTAAGAGCATAACCGCGGTCCAACTGGTGGAGAGATCACCTCTTGCATGTGGAACTCGGACTCGGCAACCTCTTGGACTGCAAGATGCTGAAGCAGCAGACAGGGCATATTATTTCGTATGCATCGGAACTAGTGACTCAACAGACGATTCCCGAGCCCGCTGTTCGCGGAATAATCATCGATTTTCTCAAGACATTTGATATCGAGATCTCCTCCGTCATGGCACTGAGTAGTGCCAAGGCAATGGGAATCCCGCATGACCGGGCAATGAATGTTGCATCTGCTGTCCTATTCGTTCGCACTGCATCAATGTTACACAATCTTGTGAACGAACCGGACCTCGTGGGGGCGGCTGCCGCGACTCGAAGCATTGACAAACTGCTCATACTTGCAGGGGACCTATTGATTGCACAGGCCACCGAGCTCATTGCAGATTACGGCACTCCATTCAGCGTGGTACGTCTGGGACATGGGTTCGTCCGTCTGTTGGAG
>JAGSHP010000120.1 GCA_029855925.1 Candidatus Thorarchaeota archaeon
CCCGATGTCACGTTCTACGACATTCCAAGTTCGGTCTTTGAATTCCTCCTCGAAGTCAGCAAGCACAACATGCGAGATGCGTGGGCGAAGATCGTTCGTAAAGGATATCCGTTCCAGAAGCGGAAGACTTTGGACGAGATATCTCGGACGAGAGAGAATCGGGTATATCGAAATCTGACAGACGGCAGGTCAATCATTCGATATTTCTTCGACGATGGGTTTACGGTCATTGGTAATTGGGATCTTGTTTCATTCTATCTCAGGAAGGTGAGAAACATGGAAGAAAGACGTATTTCTACAATAAAGAATGTTGCCGATCAGTTCTTGGAGTTTTGCAAGAGCACAGGGTCGGCTAAGCGCATACTCCAGCTGCACTATGCGCGGAGCTATCGTGACTTTAGATCGACACTCTTGAAAGTTCAAGAGGCTTTTGTGAAAAAAGAGGGCAAGCCCCTTCTGGGCTTCGATGAGTATGTTCTGGATCTTGCTCCGGAGGGTGGGAAGACCTGGCAGGAAACGCGGGATCTTCTACTCTTCAGAATTTACGAAAAAGGGGCATCCTGGCTATCGACCAAAAAGGAAGAGCTTGACATTGTTGATGCTGATGATGGTGATGATACCGATGAGGAATCTGAATCAATGTGATAGGAGTGATAGACATGACAAAAGTAATCCAAGGTTTTGTGCTGGTTGATGCATGGGCATCTGCGCTCAATAATGCAGGTGTCCAGACATCTGAGAGAACTGACAACATAGTCCGCACGAAGGTGTTCTGGCGGGCGCGAGAGGCATACCCCTACGTATCAGGCCAGGCATGGCGATACTGGTGGCGAATGACACTTGCTGAGCGGAAGGGCTGGGAACTCTCGCCTATCGTCCGGGAAAAGAAGATCGCCTATACGGCGGCTGATCCCTTCGCCTACCCGGATGATGACATCTTCGGATACATGAGAGCTCCCAAGAGCAAGAAGGACTCCGAAGGGAAGAAGATCTCTGGACAGACTGTAACACGTCTCTCGGTGTTGAAGAACTCGCCACTGATATCAGTGGGTGCTCATCGTCCGACAGCAGATTTTGGAACATTCTCGCGCCTAGGAGACAATCCAGTGCCTTACGAGCACGAATTCTACTCTACGGTGTTGAAGGGGATGTTCTCGCTAGATGTTGACAGTGCAGGAGTCTTCAAACAGGTTGCCTCCGCAGGAAGCCAGCATCTCCCGGACGACTTTGAAGTTGCTCCAGAGTTCAAGGACAAGTGTGCCAAGGTTGATGACAGGTTTGTCCTAAACAGCGACATTCGTCTAGAGCGGATACGAGATGTATTGGAGGTCATTCCACATCTTGCAGGCGGAGCCATGAGTGCTCGACATCTCACACGGGTCGCACCAAGCCTGATTGTGCTCGGAGCCTTCAGCACGGGAAGTCATCTCTTCAGCCATCTTGGTACCCAAGTGAATGGTCTTGCAGCCCTGCACATACCAGCTCTGAGACAGGTTCTTGATGACTACGAGGAGGACCGTCTCACGAAGGTGTACGTAGGCAGAGAAGAGGGATTCCTGGACGATCAGCGAGACGAACTGGCGTCGCTGGCGAGCGACTATCCCGACAAGGTCGTTGTGACTTCAGTGCAAAAGGCAGTGCAAGGATTCTCCAGCGAATTGCCAAGTCTTGTTGAGTAGGAGGCTGAAGCGTGAAGGCGGTGCGAGTTCGACTGAGTAGTTGGACGGCATCATTTAGGTATGCTGGGTTCATGATCGGAGTTCAACCGAGTCTCCCCATGCCACCGCTCTCCACAGTCTATGGCTTGCTATCGGCTGCAGTTGGCCGTATCGTGACACCTGCTGATTCGTTTGTGGGCTATACCTTTGAGTCTGAAGGAAAGACCATGGACCTTGAGCGGATCCTCGAGGTTCAACCGGGAAAGGGTGGCAAGTGGAACGTCATACGGCGAGAGATCCTCTTCGACGCGCGGCTCAACCTGTACATTGACCCCAAGCTTAGAAAGCACTTCGAACAGCCGCACTTTCCATTGCTTCTCGGCAGGTCATCGGACCTTGCCACGGTTGACGAGGTCGCAGAGGTGAAACTGAAGCCTATCAAAGACCAGGAGGCTACGTTTGGATCAAGCATATTCACAGACCCGCCTCCAGGCTACAGAGTCGCCACTATGTACGCTCTACCGGTCTACTTCACCGATACCATCCCGCGAGAGGCTGTCGGAACTCGTCCCTTCGCCATGGTGGCTGAGAAATACAAGGGTGTAGGCAGCGGTGTAGTGGACGAGGAGGATGACATAGCCTTCGAGCTCCATACAGCACAGTCGCTTGGGCTGGGGACTGCAGGATGACCTTGCTTGCAAAACCTACAGAGTTTCTGACGGACCATACACGAAAGACGCTTGCTGTACTCCGGTCCATGAATTGCGGCAGGTCTATCCACAGACAGGTAGGTGGACCGCATATCCATGAGTCCATAGCAATAGCATTGGCTATGCATGATGTGGGAAAGGCGGCTGAAGGCTTCCAAGAATACATTCGCAGCAGGCAACCGTCATCTCATCAAACAGCAATAGCACAATCTCAATCTCGGGGCAGTAGACCCAAACGATGGGGATATCGTCATGAGATCCTGTCCGCAGGGGTCTTGATGTCACTTGACTTTGGCAACAGACTGGAGATGGAGCGGGATGCAGCCCTGTCAATTCTATCTCATCACAAGGACCTCGATCTACTCTGGCAGAAGTATTCCACGTGTCCAAAGGGAAGTGCAGGATATCAGGACTACGTTCTCAGGGCAGAGGAACTCCGCCCGAATCTCCATCAGGTCAGTGACATGATACGAAGAATCGCTGAATCCCTCAAAGATGACTTTCCCATTGCGTCGGACGTCCTCAAGACAATTCCCGATGACCCAGACCACATCATCAATACCATGACGGACCAAGATGATCCCTTCTCAAGGTACGTTGTTTGGTTTCGAGAACTGGACGAGGGGGATAGGGAGTATGAGACCGTCCGCAGACGAGGTCTCCTTCTAAAAGGAGTTGTAACATCTTGTGACCACCTTGCCTCTGGAGGGATTGAAGGTGTGCGTTATCTCTCTGACCATAGCACGTTCTCACGATACCCACCCAATGGGAGCCAATCATGGGCATCAGCCCTTGAGGGATCAGGCATACTCATCGCCCCAACAGGCTCAGGCAAGACAGAGGCTGCACTGCTGTGGGCGCAAAGGAACCTGCATCCCTGCAGACGCATCATCTACATGCTCCCCACGACAGCCAGTATCAACTGGATGTACATACGGCTTCGAGACCAATTCTCCAACGGAGACGTCGCGGACTACGACCTCGTGTCCATGTTGCATCACAAGTCACTGTTCTTTCTGTATTC
>JAGSHP010000095.1 GCA_029855925.1 Candidatus Thorarchaeota archaeon
GTCCAAGACGTTGTTCGCAGATACGCTGCGGTCTTCGACGAGACCGCCTATGTGATGGTCATGCATACTGCGCCAAATGGCAACCATCCCTACTGGCACTTTCATATCGAATTCTATCCGCCATGGCGGGACAGTGTACGCCCAAAATACCTGGCAGGAGTTGAAACTGGCGCGTGGACCTATACAAATGATTCCACACCTGAGGACAAGGCGCAGGAGCTCAGGGAGGCAATACCATGAATGCAAATGTACAGGCGGTCCTTGACGCCCTGAAGAAAATTGGTGGGTCTCGTGAAGATGCTGTCGTTGTACGTGCTCCCGGGCGGGTCGAGGTCTTGGGCAATCATATCGACTACAATGGTGGACTTGTTCTTGCAGCGAGCATTGAACGTTACGTCTGGGCGGCTGGCGTCGCATCGGACCAGTGCAAGATTCACTCCGTACAATTCGATGAGACCGTCACCTTTGACCATAAGAATCAGACGCGCACCCAGACGACAAACTGGGATGACTATGTTCGCGGGGTGTTGTGGGCCCTAAAGCGTCGCAGGCAGAAGGTGACCGGTCTCACTGCCGCAATCAGTGGGGACGTTCCAATAGGTGGAGGGCTCAGTTCATCAGCGGCACTTGAGATCGCAGTGGCGAACCTGGTTGCACAACTGAACGGGCTGAAGATGCCTCCAAAGGCATTAGCCATGGTCGCATTTGAGGCGGAGCGGCTCTATTGTGGCGTGTCCTGTGGTATCATGGACCAGTTCACCTCCCAGCTCAGTAAGCCTGACTCCTTGTTGGCGATTCAGTGTGCATCCATGAGCACCGCAGACATTCCCCTGAGCAGGGACCTTGGACTCCTCATAATCAATAGCGGGGTTTCGCGAAGCGCAGGTGATGCACTCAATCAGCGACTCGACGAGTGTAATGAGGCTCTGATACGACTGCAGAAGAACGGCTGGGAAATCAGTGCTCTGTCACAGATTGAGTTCGCGAGTCTGAAGCGCGCTGAGAGCCTTCTGGACACGAAGCACGCCAAACGAGTCCGCCACATAGTTCTTGAGAATGAGCGTGTACGTCGGGGAATTGCAGCACTTCGAAGCGGTGACGTTCACGAGTTTGGACGACTGATGTACGAGTCCCATGAGAGTTCTCGCGATCTCTATGAGGTCTCACATGTTGCCCTTGACAGTCTTGTGGATATTGCTGGCAGAACACCTGGAGTGATAGGGGCTAGACTCACAGGAGCAGGTCTTGGTGGCGCCGTCATCTGTCTTGTGAAGCGCGGAGACGTTACGACCATAGCTAATGCAATCACCAAGGAGTACGAGAGAGAGTTGGGTCTTTCAGCCAGCTGGATGTCAACGAGCATTCCTGGTGGTGCCAGAGAGTTGGAACTATCATAGGCGGTTGACTATCTTGTATCCAATCCTCTCGATGGTGGCGCCGTCGTTGATTCGGCGGTTCGCGTTAGATGGAAACTATGCGCAACGTCTGTAGGTTCTTGTATGTCCATGCCAAAAACAATAATACGTCATTGCCAGCCTAACCCTTTCACTATGCTGGACTTGCCACAAGACCTTGACTCAATCGTGCGTGAGTTTGCGCCCATTCTTCACTTTCATCCAAATGAGGGTAAGCACTGTTGTTATCCCTCAGACGCAGAAGAGATCTACTCGAGATTCAACGGTGATTGGAGCAAGTTCAAGAGAGACCTGAGCCCCAAGACCCTGGACCACTCTGCACCATGCTACTACGAGACCTTTGATCATGGCAAGTGGCTCCAGATACGGTACTGGTTCTGGTACAGATATAACAAGTTTCCAAGAGCCTTCTTCTTCAAAGGGTTGCACCTCGGGGACTGGGAGCACATAGAAGTACGCATCTATCCCGAGTTGGACGATGGTGTGATCATCTGGTTTCTTTCAAACCATCTTACCGCACGCCTTGGTTCGCACCCAGAGGGGTATACATTCCCGGGCTTCGTCCCTGAGAAGATACAGACTGATGGTTATCATGTGCATGCTTGGGTCGCATTGGGATCTCACGCCCACTACCCGAGCCCGCAGAGCAAACCTCATACGTTCCTTCGAATATGGCGCGATTTCTACGCAGATGGCGGGGTCGTCTGGAAGACTGAGGGATCTTTGAAACCCCTGAAGTCAACCAACTTCTATGGGTATACCGGCCGGTGGGGTGACAAGAAAGCACCAAGAAGTCCTACAAACCCCTACAACAATTCTTGGCGAAATGCCACTGATGTCGCTCCCGAACGATATGTGCTACAATGAGTCGCTATACTTCACCATAGCCCTTCTTGATTAGAGTGTCCACCAGCTGGTCCGACTCGTTCGGGTTGTCCTGATTGTAATGAGCTCCACGACTCTCTCTTCTCATTCGAGCATGCCGCACAATGAGCTCTGCCACGGTTGCAATATTCCTCAGTTCAACAAGGTCCGGCGTTATCTTGAAGTCCCAGTAGAACTGCTCGATCTCCCGCCTGATGAAATCAATACGATTTCGGGCGCGGATCAGTCGCTTGCGCGAACGCACAATGCCCACGTAGTTGGTCATGATTCGGCGTATCTCATCCCACGTGTGGGAGATGATGACAAGTTCATCGGGGTCCGTTGCCTCGCCCGGGTCCCAGGGTTCTATCTCCCCGGATCGGATTGGTGACTTAAGCCTCTCCACTGCAGCCATCGCCGCATTATGCCCCACAACAACACCCTCCAGAAGCGAGTTGCTCGCCAATCGATTTGCTCCGTGAAATCCTGTGCACGCGGTCTCTCCTATTGCATATAATCCCTTCACGTCCGTGTGTCCACTGATGTCAGTGTACACTCCACCGCAGCAATAATGAGCCCCGGGTACCACTGGGATGGGCTCCTTTGTGATGTCAATGCCAACATTCTTGCATGTCTCATATATCGCTGGAAAACGGTCCTTCACCCAGTCAGGATCTTTGAACGAGATGTCTAGAAAGACGCTATCCGCACCAGTTCTCTTGAGCTCAGCATCAATTGCTCGGGCCACAATGTCACGGGGCGCAAGCTCAGCCTTGGGGTGATATTTTGGCATGAACCGTTCTCCATCCTTTCCTATGAGGACAGCGCCTTCGCCTCGTAGTGCCTCCGAGATGAGGAACGAGTGAAGCTTGTGATGATAGAGCAGGGTGGGATGGAACTGTATGAACTCCATGTTTGCAATCGTTGCACCTGCGCGATACGCCATAGCAATCCCGTCACCTGTTGCATGCTTGGGATTGCTTGTATAGAGGAAGACCTTACCCACTCCGCCAGTTGCAAGAATGACCGCCCTAGCTGCGAAGCGAATGACCTGTCCCGTTTCTCTTTGTAGTACATAGGCACCAATCGCCTCATTGTTCTTGACGACCAGATTCACTGCAATGTGGTTCTCGAACAATCGGATGTTCCCGCTATTCCGCACTGCCTGCGCGAGTGCCTCCTCAATGTTCTTTCCAGTGTGATCCTTAACATGGAGGACGCGTCTGTGGCTATGGCCTCCCTCTAGACCCAGATCAAATGATCCATCATCTGTTTTGCAAAAATCTACTCCCAACTCCACGAGCTCCTTGATTCGAGCTGGAGCGTCCGCGACAATCTGCTCCACCACATCCCGGTGGCAGAGTCCACAACCCACTCGAATTGTATCCTCGGCATGCGACTCGAAGGAGTCATCCTCCGACACAACAGCCGCAATTCCACCTTGGGCAAGTCGTGTTGCAGAATCAGTCAATTTCAGCTTAGTGACCACATTCACGGTTCCGAATTCTGCAGCCTTGAGTGCAAAGGTCAGGCCCGCTATTCCGCTGCCAAACACAAGAAAGTCTGATTCTTCAATTTCATTACTCATGGATTGCCCCTCTACTGGATGCAACTTGGAAGCACTTGAGTATATCTTGGCAACCAAAACAGATAATCACTCTAGTGTATCAATAATCTATTGGTTGAGATTTCATTGTCGCCGTGTGAAGAATGTAAACGTTATGGTACTTCAAAGAGAGATGACGTCTTCTACAAGTGTGCCTTGTGTGGTCAGGAACGTTGTCAGCGTCACACTCTCTGGGTTCCGGCACACGAGTTCGAATCTCATGATGCCAAGACCAAACAGGCACGCAGCCTTCTTCGTGGCAATCCTGTTGGCGGGTGGTATCCATTCTGCGGCCAGCCTCTTCACGTTCCTCGTGGAGTTACGATTCGTCTTGGCGAGGACAGAACTAATGGTAACGTTGTTGAGAGTGTGCCCTTCGCAGATCGTCCTGCAGGGTACAAGGCCTTCCGTATGTGGGAGGTAGGTGTAGTAGAGGGCGGGAGCGAGTATCGATGGGATCCAAAGCAGTATCGCCTCTCATGTGGTCTCTTAGGACTGATGATGGTGGCTATCACATTCTTTGGTTCTGATCTGGAGGCACCCGTTTCAGCGACCAAGATTTTTGACCATGTCATCATGAGCTCAAAGGGCAAACCCAGTATCTTCAGACGTCCCACGCGTGATGAGTTCTTCAAGCAGGTCGGAACAGATCTTCTGCTCACCGAGTTATTAGAATACATTTGTTCAAGATGTATGGTCGCCGTCTGTCTGAATCGCCAAGCGGAGTTCTACGACAAGAAACTGTTCAACACAGTTATCCGCCGCCCTTGGAAGGTGTCATAGGAATGATGTCTACGAGCAGTGCCGTTCGTTCTCCTCAACGCATAGGCCGACCTTGACCAGTTGATATTGCGAATCCGTAAAGAGAGACTGAGACTGTGTTCAAACATCTTGCACTTGATATCTGGCACACTTGGGGCCCAGAAGAACAAAGAGGGCAGAGAGGGGAAAGTCTGGAGGTCTGCCGAAGGTGGAAGTTCGAGGCGGTACCATAACACTAAGTTTGATAAGTTCATCAAGCAAGAAC
>JAGSHP010000259.1 GCA_029855925.1 Candidatus Thorarchaeota archaeon
CCAGTTCTCGTTTCGACCCGGATATCCCTCTCACAGAGACACCGAGTGATTTTGCATTTGATTCCGGCTCTGATTCTTTTGAGTCTGGATGAATGACATGCTGCCGAGATAGCTCGGTCGACTGGTGGCCTTCACAGTGGACTCTCGCACAAACAACCTTAATTAGCAAACTGTAGGATGTAGTCTGTGTAGATGGCGTCACCATCAATTGAGGTTGCCGAGGAGAAGGGCAATACTCGCACTTGCAGAGCATGACACGTGGGAGATCTGTATATTGCAAGGCACGTCAATAGAAGGGGCGAAAAAACTCAAGGCCTTCCGGAAGGAATTCGACAAGTATGACATCTATGGGACTTCTGGTTCAACGGTTCGGGCACTGGTGACGGAGTTGGGTCCAGGCACGCCACAAAAGAGCTATATCCATACTCAGTGCTGTGGCGAGGTCCGTGCGGGCACCGCACTTCGCTATGAAGGTGGGAGTTGTGATTGCTACGGTGGCACTGGCGGGGACACAGGCGGGGAGGGTCTCTGTTTCTGTCTAGTCCTGATTGCTGCGTTGATGGTTGTGGTCACAATCGTCTGGGCGGTCGTCATGATCGTGTTCTCGATCGTCACAATCGGGGGTTTTGTGCGGCGTAGGTATCGCACAGCGCTGCTTGTCGAGCGATCTGACTCCACATTCATCGGACGACTGGCAATCGCCATTGCATCTCTCGATGGGGTTATGGATGTGAGACTGGGAATCCCCGAATATGATGAGTGGGTGAAAGGTACTGTCCGGCTGTTCAAGTTTCTAAAATACATTCGGCAGACAAGTCTGTTCCTTGGGTTCATATGGGGCGGTACTGAGGTATTCTTCAAATTGAGGAATGTGTTTGACCCCACATACCATTATGACCTCTGGCCTTTTAGGATTGTCATGATCATTATCTTCATACCACTCATCCTCAGTACTCCTGTCTTGGAGATCAAGTTCAGAGGTGCGTTCTCGATGAGCGAAGATATCATTCAGCAAATCATTGTCACACACCCGGAGTACAGACCGTCGATTCTTGGCTACGCAGTGGATGACCTACAGCGATTCATTGACGATACTTCGGGCATATCTAATCAGTAGCGATCATGCGTTCTAGGTCTCTTCCCATGGGCGTTCACTGAGACCTGCTACCATCTGTCACCATAAGACCTAACACATGCCTCGACCCTAGGTCATATGATGAGCGATACCATTCCTGAGATTGCGGAGCTGATACTGAACGGCATCTCCAGTGCGGGCTCTTCAGATGCCGCTACGGAAAGAGATGAGTTTGTTCTCATGGAGGCAACTCGCATTGCCGCTCTGGAATGGACACTGGGTCTTAGGCTCCGAGGTCAATCACCCACACAAGCCTCATTCTTTGCGGAGCTCACACACCATGCATCAGTAATGCACACGCGTGAAGACGAGGTGCGATCCTTCGTCTCGGAACTACTGGAAGCAAGTACCGCCCCAATGCCTGACCTATCTCAACAGGTGACCGCGCTATCAGACAGAGAGTTTGCTGACCTGCTGGCGACGGTTCACCTGCTTGGCTCACAGCTACATCCCTCAGAGGGACGACGCCAAAAGGCAATGCGCCCCTTGGGAACATTCTACACACCTCCCAAGATCATCGACCACATCGTAGACATTGCTCTGGGCCCGTCTCTAACCGAGGCGGCGCCCTCTCTCATGAAGGGGGACCTCTCTTCTCTTGACCGCGTGCTGTCGCTCACTGTTCTTGACCCGGCGTGCGGTCCTGGAGGATTCCTCGTTTCCAGCTATATGCGTCTTCGGTCGCTTCTTGAACGCACGAACTTCGATGATGTCGAGCAAATGCTAAGGGATCGCTTTCTCAAGAACTTGTATGGTGTGGACCTTGATGCTGCAGCTCTCGAGGTGACCAAGGTTGTGCTCGGGTTGATTGCAGGAGTTCCCTATGATCAAATCAGAGGGCTTGACCTCAACCTCAGGCAGGGCAATGCTCTGATATCGCGATTCGGGCTCGAGGGCACTGCTGACTATTCTCACCTCATTGCTCCAGAGGATGGTTGGTCATCGTTCGAGTGGCGTGAGGAGTTTCCAGAGGTCTTCAAGAAGACATCCCCGGGCTTTGATGTCATTGTTATGAACCCGCCCTACGAGAGACTCAAGCCCAACTTCGCAGAGTTCCTGAGGGAACGCCTCGTCAAAGGCGACCGCAAGATCCACACAAAAGAGTACGTGCTTCACAGAGAGCGGCTCTCTCGACTTGTCACATACTTTCGTCGTTGCGCTGACTATCGTTTGACGAATCGATACACGATGGACACGCACAGGCTCTTCATTGAACGCGCACTGAGTCTACTTCGTCACGAGGGGCACCTGGGAATAATTGTCCCCACAAGCATTCTTGGTGATCTGTCCTCGCAGCCCCTGCGTAGGAGCCTGTTGTTTGAGAACTCGCTCGCGGATGTGCTGGAGTTTCCAGAGGCTGCAAGGATATTCCCTGGCGTGACACAGGGTGTTACGATTCTCCATGTCATTCGGGGGCACCCCTCTGAGGTCATCACTATCAGTTCGGGTCTCACAGGACTGTCTTCTGAAAATGGGAACTTTCCGCTGAGAGTGAGCATAGCCGACATCGAGCGTGTGATGGGGCACTCTGCAAAGATACCTCTGGTTGACCCGAAGACATGGAGAGTTATGGTGCAAATCCATAGTCATCCACGCTTGGCTGAGTACCACCAGATCCTCAACCTTCGTGGCGAGTTGGACCTGACCATGGACAGGGAGTTCATCACAGACACCGATACTGGCATCCCTCTCATCCGGGGCTCTCAGATACAGCGCTTCCGACTCACCCGTCCTCAGAGGAGACGACCCGAGTATGTAGTGATCAATGGCTTCACTGCCTCCCGGTCAAACTCCCGCAGAATGAAGCACATAGACACAATGAGAATCGCCTGTCAGCAGATCTCGAACCGTGCTCAGCGCTGGCGCCTGAAGTTCGCTCTTGTCGAACCACCTTGCGTGCTGGCTAACTCTTGCAACTATCTCGTTCCACTGAGAGAGGACAGACGAGTGCTTCTGTATCTCCTTGGTGTACTGAACTCTTCTCTGCTGAACCTGCGATTCAAGATTGGCAGTACCAACAATCACGTCTCGAATCGGGAGATAGGAGACCTTCCGCTGGTTGACCCGTTCAGTTCAGGCAAGGACACGGCGGCTGTGATCAGTGCCATCACGGACACAGTGGAGGAGATTCTTGACAGTGTCAATAATGAGGCACCGCTTCACAGGTTGGATGCCCTGGTGTTCAGGCTGTACGAGGTCTCGGCAGAAGATGCGAAGAGCGTTCTGCGGTCTCTTGGTGCCGACAAGAGAGAGGTTTCCGAGGTCATTCAGCAGCTGTGACATCGCAATAACGTATATTGCCCGTGTGATGCAACGTATCATTATCTTCTAATGTTCTCACAGACTGAGCGTGCCTGTGATGTTAGAGAGTCAAGCCATTCAGACCCGGGATAGCTTCGTCTATAATCACGTGACCCCGTCACTGAGTGAGCTTGATCTTGAGATCATCCGCTCCGTTCCACCCGGTGGCAACTGGCAGGACATCCCCCTTCGCATTGCCAAGAAGTCCGCTCGAGTGATGCAGATTCGAAGGAGCGGTGGGCGAACAACATATTACGGG
>JAGSHP010000203.1 GCA_029855925.1 Candidatus Thorarchaeota archaeon
CAATGATTGATGAAGAGCGACTACACGAACTGTGTGCGTTTGGGATCAAGAGAGGGACCGACGGTGGCGCAACCCAGATTGAGATTCAGGCGCAGCTTGTAAATGAACTTGAGAGCACTGTGGAGCTTGGACAAGTGAGCAGTGTCAATAGAAAGGACGGGGCTGAAATTGCAATTCGCCTGTTTATCGGAAAGAAGATGGGCAGTGCGTTTACGAACATACCATCTGAAGAGACACTTGGAGAGGCCATTGATATGGCCCTGAGCGCTGCTCGTGTGGCTACTGAGGACCCTGACTTTGTGGAACTCTCAAAACCAGCAGAGTATCCCGATGTCGTGGACCTATGGAATGAGGGGGCTGCGACAGCCGAGGCTGAACAAGTGGTATCGGGCCTCACAAAGGCGGTTGCAGGTGCCGTCGAGGCGGAACCTGGGCTTGTACCCGCAATGGCCTCAGTTGGGACCGTTGTGTATAGAAATGTCTACATGAATAACAATGGTGTTGACGTATCAGAACGGGGGACCATTGGCTATATCGTACTTGGGGCAGTGGCGCAGACAGAGTCTGGCATGACACCAATGGTCTTTTCTTTTGACATTCGCCGCGGAATCGACTTTGACTCCCAGGCCGTGATTGACGAGGTTGTCAAGTTCTTGCGTCTATGCAAGACACCCGTGAAGGGCAAGGGTGGTTCCCTCCCGGTCATTATGCATCCGTTTGCATACGGTCAGGTCCTGCAGTACACATTCTCTAGGGCAATCAAGGGCGACAATGTAGCACGAGGCAGATCAATCATTGGTGATAAGATAGGTGAGACCATTGCATCACCAAAGATCACCATATATGATGATGGAACTCATCCACGTGGCATGTTCACCTCCATCTCCGACGATGAGGGCGTTCCTCGCCAGAAGACACCGATAATTGAGAAGGGCGTCTTGCGGTCCTTCATATGGGACACCTACTGGGCGAACAAGATGGGTGTATCCAGCACAGGCAATGCCCGGCGCGACATGCGTCAGGGGCTCGTTGAGATCGCTCCCACGACTATGGTCATCGAGCCTGGTGTGCGAGGACTTGATGAGATCATGTCTGACATCTCATACGGGTACTATGTGCACGGAGTTCAGGGGGCGCACAGCTCGAATCCTGACAGTGGTGACTTCAGCATTGTTGCCAACCCGGCCATTCTGATTAAAGACGGCAAGATGGTTGGGCAGGTCCACGGTCTGATGATCTCCGGGAACGCCTTTGAACTACTTAGGCAAGTTGGCGAAGTTGCAAAGGAACCGAGGTATCTTCAGCAGATGATTGCCCCAGACATTCTATTCATAGACGTCAATGTTGTGGCCCGCGAAGAATAGTGGCGTGAGGAGCTGCATCTCTGGCAGCTCCTTCTCTCTCTTTTTTCACGCAAAAGCATATCTGTAATAGTATTCTGCAGAAGTGTTGTAGTTGATGAATGTGGTGATTAATCCTGACGCGCAGTTATTCTCTATTCATTCTTGTACTTCTCTCAGCACCTATGATTATGCCCATTCTGTCCACTTCTCCGGTTGCCTCGGCCACGTTCGTTCCCATCTCCGGTAGTCCGATCATAGACTCCATGCTTTCCCGTGAGATTGAGAACGTCCAGGTGAACGGGCGGCTGTCTGCACAGACTTCGGTCAGTGTGATTCTGCAATTCAAGAAGGAACTAAGCCCCTCTCAGTTGCAGATGGTGGACTCTCTGGGTGTCAATCTGGTCAGGCGTGGCTCTCAGCCTGTTCATGTGGGCTCTGTCTACTTGGCTGAGGTTTCGGATGAGGTGGCTCTGCGCTCCCTGGCGTCCATCGGACTTGTACGCGCGTCACCGGGGTCCAAACAATTCTACCCATCACTCACAACATCAGTTCCAGCTATTGAGGCGCCTACCGTCAGAGAGGACCTCACCAAGGACGGAAACGCCATTGACGGCACCGGCACATTGGTTGCAGTTCTGGATACTGGCGTTGATTGGTTGCATCCGTCATTCTGGCGTGTCAGTACAGGACCTGTCAATGTCATTCAAAACGGCGGCGACTATTATGCGGACCTAGACAATGACACAGTCCCCGATTCAGATGAGGGTCCGATAGTCGTCGTCCATCAGCAAGACCCCGCGACGATTGAGGCGTCAAACGAATACATGTTCATTGACGTCAAAGATGACGGGAGCTTCGACTTGGCGGACGGTGATCGTTGGCTTGCGGGAGTCGATGCAAATGATGATGGGATAATTACTCTGCCCACAGAACAGGTCGTTGTCTTGGGCGAACCCAAGGTTGCGATATTCTACGATCAGTATTCTGGCAATGTCTATGTCCGTGGAGTCAATCTGACCACAAGTGCACTGTACGTGGGAGATGACCACGGTCATGGTACTCATGTTGCATCGATAATTGCCGGTGGTCAGCCGGGATACACGGACATGGTGGGCGTTGCTCCTGGGGCCGATATCCTTGCCATTCGAAGTCCTCTGATGTCAGCCGACATACTGGATGCAGTCTTCTTTGCAACGCAGAACAATGCTGATGTCATCAACATGTCATTCTCAAGCTTTCTTGGTTTTCTTGATGGTACGGACGTAGAGGACATTGCGATTGATGAGGCAATGCGTGACTATGGTCTGATAGCATCTCTAGCATCGGGCAATCTTGCAGGGTCTCAAAAACATGCAAGCTTTGCCGTTGAGTCTGGCGCGGCCGTGAATGCATCGTTTACTGTATC
>JAGSHP010000322.1 GCA_029855925.1 Candidatus Thorarchaeota archaeon
GAATTCTCTCCGCAAGAGCGGTGAGGGCCGTGATGATGTTGCCAAGCTCGGTCGTATATCGTACAGGTTTTGTGAACTGAATGGCGTCAATCGTGTTCACATCTAGAGTCTTCATGGCAATGAGCATCAATCGTATCTCTTCATCCTGTATCATGCCCGCTCTGGTTAGTATCGGAAGCAGCGCGTTCTCTATGACGGTGAGCGAAAAGTGCAGATGCGGCTTGGGCCACTCCCGATCAAGAGTTGAATAGATGTCGTCAAGGAACTCAATGATTCTCTTGACATGCCGTTTCCTCTTTTGTCCCGTCACAATCTGATAGTACTCGGCTAGAGTCACGCTCACACTCTGAAGCACGCTGTCCAATGTTATGGAGAAGATGGGGATGCCAACTTCAATCAATGCACGGAATCGCTTCTCGTAGAGCGTGATGACCTCTTGAAGTATCTCTGCCCTGTCACCGAGCGGGAGGATGGGCGACTCACACAACGCTGTCAACAATGCGATGTAATTCTGAACAAGGAACGATGAGATGATTCCGGTGACAATCGCATCGGACAGTGTGGGCGCCAGGTTGTCATAGTTCTTGATTGTCTCTTCTATGTCCTTCAGTACAGATCTCATTCTTGTCTTGTATACCGCAAGGTCGGTCCTGAAAGCATCAAAGTCGGTCACTGAGTAAAGATTCTCAAATATCCGTGCTCTCTCGTTCACCGCATCGAATAGTGCGGGAATTATGGCCGTCCTTTCAGCATAGATGTCTTTCATTCTTTTCGTGAACTCGGGGAAGTTGGTCACTCGTGGGTCGAAGAACATGAAGCCAGTGAGCAACCCCTCTTCTGAATCGTCTAGTTCTATGTTCTTGACGGCTTCGCGAAAGGCTCTGGAATAATCCGCCGGTACTATCTCTCCTGCCAGATGTCCCACAAGTTTGCGAGCCAAGTCCGTCAGATCGTGGTCATCGGGAAGGCTTCCTGCCAACTGCTTGAGCAAACTGACTGGAGGAGCATGAGTGTTCACCATAGCATGGGCAAGAGCACCCATTTTGATTGCAAACAGCCTATCAGCGGTCTCAGTCAAGTCAACGCTCGCCGCGCAGGCATAGTCAAATGATCCTTGGAAGGCGTACTCAAGTGCCTTGGCACGAGACGGTTCGATGTATGACGAGAAGGACTCCCACTCCTCGGTCTTCTCCGGACGACTGAGAAGGCTCTCAACCTCATGAAGCACTTGAGACTGATGCTTGTCCGCCTGTATTGCCTTGACGATTGGTTCCCAGACCTTCTTGATTACGTCCGGAAGGGCGGTTTCAACAGTCTCACCTATGTATGTTCCAAAGACTCTCTCCACTTCGTCCTGATAATCTGGTGAGACCGCACCATCGGCCTTTGGAATCAATGATCTATCCAGCGCATCTGCAAGAACCTGAAGGAGCCTCTCCATATAGCTCTCTGCCTTGTCAACAAGCATTACGAGAGTGTACCCCTTCTCCGATTCGGTCATCAGCAATGCGTCATCCTTGAATGCAATCTTCTGAACATGCCCGCAACCTATCAGTGCGCTGAGACTCTTTGACGACTCTATCAGCGCGCCGAGCAACATCTCACTCTCTGGTGCATCAATACTCTTGACGTAGACCGGTACTCCTCCTGAGGATAGGGCACACACCAGCTTGATCACATAGACACATCCGTTGTACAGTTCACTTCTATCAGTCGAGGAACAAAAACATTGTTGGGGTAAGGTAATTTAAGACGTGGCTCTATTTTATGACGTTACCCACTATATAAAGACGCAGTTTCGTTCTGCAAGCATTTACGCAACGAACACGTCTAGACTGCAAGTGCCTGTATCAGTAGAATCACTGCAATCGTGAGGAGTACACCACCAAAGACTGCACGCACATGCTTTGGTCTTGCATGATGCGCCATGACTCGTGATCCTGTCTGGCTCCCCAGAAATACCGCTACCGCACTGGCTATCCAGATGTCCCACTGAGGCTCTGCGGCAAAGATCAGATGCGAGATGAAACTTGAAGTCCCGGAACAGCTGACAATCAGTGCCGAGGTCGCTGCTGCAATCTTGGGGTCCAGTCCCACAATATACAGTAATGGCACCACAAAGCTGCCGCCGCCCCTGCCAATCAGTCCCGCTATGAATCCAAGCCCTGCACCGCCCACCAGGCCGATGATAGTTCGTTCATGCGACTTGAACTCCTCGCGTGAGGGCCTCCATCCGCTCAACATCAATATTGCAGCAGCAGCTGTGAAGACAGCAAACACAATCAACAGGATCTCTGTAGGAGCTACGATATTGAGCAGTGTTCCGAGAGGTGCAAAGATGACCATCGTTAGTGCAAAGGGAAGTGCAATTCTCCAGTCGATGAGCCCCTTTCGATGGTATGTCGTGGCTGCCGAGGAACTGTTGATCACATTCAAGAGCATTCCAAGTGGGATTGCCTGGGTCTTGAAGTCCATCCCAAACCAGAAGAGAATCGGAATATAGAGCTGTGAACCGCCCATTCCCAGCATTGAGAACACGAAGGCGATTAGAAAGAAGACAATTGGAATCAGTATTGCATAGTCCATCCAATCACTGGCTCTTGTAGTTATGACTCCGGGCCCTTAGGCC
>JAGSHP010000356.1 GCA_029855925.1 Candidatus Thorarchaeota archaeon
GTGGTATGGTAAGCAGAGCTGGTATGAAAAGGAGTCACGCCCGATTGCCCTCAAAGAGTTCACAGGTCGACCTTTGCATCTAGCCATGCCTGTTCTAGTTACATGGCTCATGGGCTTTAAGGTTATGGTTTCACAGAATGAGGTGGACGGGACAGACCCCGAATCATGCCAAAAAGGCCTTTGACTCGTTTCATACTTTTGATGAACGTGACTTTCTCCACACCTCGCGCTTTTAACACCTCTCTCTGAACCACTTGGGTGAGAGCCGAATCTCTTATTTTAGACATTCGGATCGGTGCACGAGTCATGGCCGTTGCGATTTTATCAATCCCAAAGCGGCACTAAGTCTGTCCACGTCCAAGAATAATATGGTATCGTAAGTAGATAAGCCTTACGAGACCTCCTATAACTATTCTATGGCCATAGAACTTATAAGGTCACTATAGGGAGAGATTATAGGCAGTTAGATATCCTGCCAGAGGCAGAGGTGAATCTGTTGGACAAGATTAAGGTAGCCCTAATAGGCATAGGAAATTGTGCCAGCGCACTCGTTCAGGGTGTAGAATACTATAGGGATGCTAAATTCAGTGATGACGACCTTGTGGGTCTCAGTCATCCAGATTTTGCAGGATTTCACGTCAGTGAGATTGAATTCGTGGCAGCATTCGATGTAGTTGAATCAAAGGTCGGACGCGATCTGGCCGAGGCCATTTTTGCAGAACCGAATAATGTCATGCGATACGCCGAGGTTCCAAAGACGGGGGTCAAGGTACTGAAAGGACCGCCCATGGATGGTGTCGATGACAACCTCAGAGCACTGACAAAGATCTCAGATGCACCAGAAGTTGATGTGGTCAAGGAATTGAAGGACTCAGGTGCGGATATCGTGATCAACCTCTTGCCGGGCTCCTCACAGGAGGCGTCCGCGTTCTACGCTGAGGCAGCACTGAAGGCTGGCTGCGCCTTCATCAATGCAACCCCAATCCAAATTGCATCTAATTCAGACTGGGCAAAGAAATTCGAGGAGGCAGGAATTCCTCTTGTGGGGGATGACCTCCAAGACCAGCTTGGCTCAACAGTCTTGCACCGGAGCATTCTGCAATTGCTCGTTGCCAGAGGGGTCAAGGTTGACAAGAGCTATCAACTGGACGTTGGCGGCGGCGCCGAGTCACTCGACTCTCACTACAGAGGCAGAATGAGAAAGAGAGAGGTAAAGACCAACGCTATTGGTCAGGACCTTCCCTACGAGGCTCCACTCGTCGCAGGTTCATCCGACTATGTTCCATTCCTGAAGAACGCCCGTGAGTCCTATTTCTACGTTCACGGTAGACAGTTCGGTGGTGCACCTGTGACCATTGATATCAGAATGGAAGTTACAGACGGACCAAATGCAGGACCAGTGCTCCTTGATGTGATTCGAGGAACAAAACTTGCTATGAAGAGGGGCATTGGCGGCGCAATCGAGTCCTTATCCGCATATGGATTCAAGATGCCTCCAGTCTCGACAACTATGTACAAGGCAGAACGCTGGGTCGAGGAGTTCTTGCTGGGCAAGAGACGCTCCTAATCAAGTGTTGTGTTCCTTGATATACTTGTCAACCAGTTTCTTCAGCTGGGCCAGGTCGCTGATGATCTTGAACTCGGTCTCTTGGCCCACC
>JAGSHP010000263.1 GCA_029855925.1 Candidatus Thorarchaeota archaeon
AAAGATTGGGACTGTGCTGGGGATCATACATTTGACCATAGGAACACTATGGCTGCTTGGCATCATGTTCCTAATCGGATGACACCATGATTGAAGATTGTCACCATGCAGGAGAGAGTCTGATTACACTTCTTCTTGCTGCTGTCATTGTAATGGAAGAAAGACAGGCGGCGTCGCCGAGAAAAATCCAGTACCGCCGGGAGGAGGTGACATGGAATCGGTGACGCCTGTTACATAATGTAACCAGATACTATTCTATCTTTCGATTCATTGAAAAAAGCGCAAAGAGAGATTTCATATGTACAATTCAATCAGACTGCAATCGTGACTGGAAGAAGGTGAACTCCAAGTTGCCGAAGCGAGTACGATGCCCCTATTGCGACCGACTCTTCAGTAGAAACGCAATTGATGCTCACATAGAGAGATGTCGTTCTCGCACAAGAACCCGGTCGAATCACTCGCAGATACGTGCATCAGAGATAGTGGTGGATGGGAACAATATTGCATATTATCTTGCGCCTAGAGGGACACCGCGAGTCGGAAATCTGATCAATGCAAGGAGAAGTCTTCTCAGCGCAGGAGTTCGTTTTCAGATTGTGGTATCAGCCGCGCTGAAACACAAGATTGACAGACCGGAGGTCCTGAGAGAGATGATTGAGGCGGGCGAGGTGATAGAAACCGCGAGGGGACAGAATGATGACCTTGTCATCATCCAGCTTGCGAGAGAGAAGAGAGCACGGATCCTCACTAACGACAGGTTTCTTGACTGGAGGGACAGATTCCCCTGGTTAGGGGAGACCTTGGTAAGGTATAGATTGACGCCAACAGGGCTCATCTTGGATTGAAAATGGAATCCGCCACTTCGAAAGCATTAAAATCTGACAGCGAATTGAGACCATCAAGATGCAACTTCTGGTGATTGAGATTGAAAATCAACGAACTGCGAAAGAAATACCTCGAATTCTTCAAACAGAGAGGTCATGCAATCATTCCGTCAGCATCCCTTCTTCCTGAGAATGATCCAACTGTCCTATTCACAACCGCAGGTATGCATCCACTCGTTCCCTTTCTCTTAGGGGAACCCCACCCCAAGGGGAAACGCCTTGCAAACTGCCAGAAGTGCATCAGGACCACTGACATCGATAGCGTTGGGGACACAACCCATCTGACATTCTTTGAGATGCTCGGTAACTGGAGTCTTGGCGATTACTGGAAGAAAGAGGCCATCACTTGGAGCTATGAGTTTCTCACCTCAAAGGAGTGGTTGGGTCTCGACCCTGACAAGCTCTCCGTGACAGTGTTTGCAGGCGACGAGGACGCTCCTCGTGACACAGAGTCCGCAGAGATATGGAAGGAGGTCGGTATTCCAGAGGAGAGAATCTATTTTCTTCCAAAAGAGGACAACTGGTGGGGACCAGCGGGGACAACAGGTCCATGTGGTCCCTGCACAGAGATGTTCATTGAGGTCGATGAGATCCCCAAGTGCGGACCTGACTGCAAACCAGGATGCAATTGCGGCCACTATGTTGAGGTCTGGAATGATGTGTTCATGGCCTATAACAAACGAGAGGACGGCAGGTACGAGCCTCTCAAACAGAGAAATGTCGATACGGGCATGGGCGTGGAACGTACAGCCGCGATGCTTCAGGGAGTCCCCACAGTCTACGATACAGAGAGCTTTCTTCCCTTGATAACGAGGATCAAAGAACTCTCTCCAAAGGAGGAGTTCACGGAACAGGACAATATCCTGTGTCGTGTCATAGCCGACCATGTGAAGTCCGCAGTCATGATAATGGCTGACGACCGCAGAATCTCCCCATCAAATGTTGAACAGGGCTATGTTGTCAGAAGACTCCTTCGTAAATCAATTCTTAGTGCGGAAAAGCTTGGTATAGGTAGTGGCTTTCTACAGGAGCTGGCTGAGATCGTCATCCAAATGTATAGAAACATCTACGACGAGACCGAGCGCAATCGCGAGTTCATCATGAAGAATCTTGAAGATGAGGAGAAGAAGTTCCGTAACTCGCTGAAGAAAGCTATGAGAAAGCTGCAGCGTGTCATCGATGAGTCCGGTACCGTCACGGGAAAAGACGCATTTCTGCTCTTCACGAGTTTTGGCCTCCCTCTTGAGATCACTCGGGAGATTGCCGAAGAGAAGGGCATCGAGATCAACTTGGAGGAGTTCAAGCGAGAATTTGAGCAACATCGTGAGAAGTCACGAACTGCGACTCAGGGAAAGTTCAAGGGTGGTCTTGCGGATCACAGCGAAGAGATCACTAAACTTCATACAGCGACTCATCTGTTGCAGGAGGCTCTTCGTCGGGTCCTTGGAGAGAGCGTCCGACAGATGGGCAGTAACATCACAAAGGAGCGCCTCAGATTCGACTTCACATTCCCACGAAAACTGACACCAGAGGAGATCAAGCACGTTGAGGACCTTGTCAATGACGCAATCAAACGCGACCTTGAGGTCAAACGGGAGTTTATGTCCTATGACGAGGCAATAGCCAGTGGTGCGCTGGCATTTTTCAAGGAGACCTATGGAGACAAGGTCTCGGTCTATTCAGTGGGCGACTTCAGTAGAGAGGTCTGTGGAGGACCACACGTGCAGAGAACGGGCGTCTTGGGCCACTTCAAGATAGTCAAGCAGAAGAAGATTGGAGCGGGCCTGATTCGAATTAAGGCTATTCTCGAGTGATGAGCAATAATCTGCTTGACTCAGCACAATAATGCGACTGCTTCATGGCTGATTGATTCAGTCGAGGTCATCATCTGCAACAAAATCGGGGATCTTGTGTACAAGGGCCATGTCTTTGGCCAGGGTGCCCAGCTTTTCAGCCTCTTCGAGGGTGAGATGGACCCTGAAGCCTGAAACGGGCGTCTTTCGACGCGTTGCCTCTATGATTGCCAGATCTGCATCCCTCACAACGTCCTCGACACTGGAACAGTAACGCGTGTCGCCCGTATAGCTCACAATTGTGCTGCCAATATGAACACGGTACCCAAGAGCTGGCATGAGGCGATCCTCGGAGCTCGTATTTTCCATACCGAAGTGCTCGACCTCAAACGCCTTGACTTTGAAGAAGTCCGTGTCAAAGCCCGTATGATTTCCCACTTCTTGGATGAAGATTCTAAATGGAATTGAGTCCGGGTAGGAGTGCCGGAATGCCTGTACAATCTGAGGGACCTCAATGCATCCAGCAGGGACCAGTATGTTCAGTGGTTCGCTGCGCTTCATCATTCGCAAGAACCCCATCAGTGCGTAGAGCCCACCGATGTGATCAAAGTGCCCGTGTGTGATGGCAATGACGTCAATATCATTTACAAACTCAATCTTGGAGGACCTCATCAGATCACGTAGGAGTCCATCGCCTGCATCGAGGAGTATGATCTTACCGGTGAACTTGGACGTGATGGCAATTGATGTGCTCACGCCGGCCACGCTGTAGGGTATCTCTACCTTGAC
>JAGSHP010000234.1 GCA_029855925.1 Candidatus Thorarchaeota archaeon
AATGAAATAGTTACGGTCAATGTGTTTTGAACAACGCGTGAGAGTATCAAAATAACAGGATTAACGGAGGTGATATGGAAATTGACGGAAATTTTGAAAATCACTAAGATCTCGCTCTTGTTATATGGCATTGTTTGTGCTTTGTACGGTGTTACCCTTCTCTTCTTCCCCAGCTCGATGGAGGCAACGCTTGGCACCATGGATGCGTACGAACCGAGGCTATTTGGAGGCGTATTGCTTGTCATTGCAATCTTCGCATTCCTCATCATTCTCAACAAGAACTGGGACTGGGAATCTGTGAAACTGGCGCACGTGGTTCTGTATTCAATGATCCTAAGCACCCTACTCATAGAGGGCGCGGTAACGGCCGCACTGCTCCCAACACTGTCTGCTAGTGCCGTCGGCGTGCATGTGACGGATGTCATTCTCATGCTCCTGCTTCTGATTCTTGGTATCGTTTCGTACATGAAACAGAAAGTATAGAGTGACAAGGAGGGGGGGAAATTGTTTTGAGGCGGCTAGAGATGATGAGATATGTTGGATCTGAGTCGTCTTCAGAAACAGGCTCTGCAGGCCAAGTGTTTCTTAGTGATCACATGACTAAGCGAGAGCATTATGCAGAGAGGATGAAATATTAGGGGGGAGTCCAAGTTCCCGGTAGAGGCGAGTTCCGAAATGGACCCAAGAATTGCAGAACATGCCAAGATAATAGTAGAATGGAGCGCTGAAATAAAGAAGGGCGACAGGGTAGTGATTCGTGCAAGCCCGGCCGCACAGGACCTAGTAGTTGCGTTGAATCGTGAGATTGCACGCGTGGGAGCCCATCCAATCACGATTTTTGACATCGAGGATGCTTCTCGCGCATATATTGACGCCGCCAGCGAGGAGACGCTCGGCAGGCTACCGGAACACGTCAAGGCGCTCTATGAGAGTTGCGATGCAATGATTGCAATCAGGTCACCGCTCAACACACGAGCCATGGCAGGAGCAGATTCAAAGAAGATGGTCCTCTTGAGCAAGACGATGAGACCGTTGTCGAACATCACTCTCTCAAAGAGATGGACACTCACTGTGCATCCTTGCAATGCCCTTGCGCAGCAGGCTAATATGAGTCTGGACGAGTATAGAGACTTTGTGTATGGTGCCACCCTTCTCGACTGGAAGGAAGAGAGCAAGATGATGTACGTGCTGAAAGAGCATCTTGAACGCCACAGCGATATTCGATTCATCGGCCCCGAAACCGACCTTTACGCAAAGACGGAGGGACGCATCTGGATTGCATCCGACGGAAAGCACAACCTACCCAGTGGAGAGGTCTTCACTGCACCCGTTGAGGACACTGTCGGGGGCAAGATCTATTTTGACATCCCATTCCTCCAGAGGGGCAAGGTAATTCAGGGAGTCCGGCTGACCTTCGAGAAGGGTGAGGTCGTCGACTTTTCTGCGGAGAAAGAACAGGATACTCTGAAGTCAATCATCGAAACCGACGAGGGCTCCCGCAGACTGGGAGAGATGGCAATTGGGACCAACCGAGGAATCAAGCAATACACGCTCAACATGCTCTTTGACGAGAAGATAGGTGACACGATCCACTGCGCACTTGGAAATGCATACAAGGAATGCAACGGTCGCAATGAGAGTGCGGTCCATGTCGATATGATCAAGAGCATGAAAGAGGGTGAGGTCATCGCTGGCGACGAGGTCATCTATTCCAAGGGCAAGTACCTGTGGGAGATGTAGTGAACTCCGTCATGCGTCTCGATAGAGATGACTGAGCTTCTTGAGTGCGTTCAAGGCATCCTTGGCCCTATCCGCGGGGACAAAGAGATGGTCGTGATAGAAGGCGGATACCACATTGCAGCTTATTCCCTCATCGGCCAGGGTCTCAGTTATCTTGGCAAGAAAACCAATCGCCTCAAGATCGGAGTGTACGGTCAAGACGATCCTTGACCACACGCCCGTGTACTCTAGGCCCAGTCTGTCAGCCACATCGCTGTGCACTACGAGTGTTATTCCCTCATCTTCTTTGAATGACAGTATTGGATCAATTGGCAGCTCAAGCAGCTGACGGTATCCCAAGGAACAGAACACCAAGTCCCGTTCTTTCATCACTGGTCTCATCTCACGAATGAGTTGACCGAGATCATCTACACCTGGCAAAGCAGACCACCATTGACATCGCAGATAATTGATATGCTCGCAACCTACCAAGATTGAAGACATATATCAATATCACCACGCCACGTTGTACGTGAAACACGATGGTTAGACGCATGTTCTGCTTGTTCATCTCATAGCATATTCAAATCATGGGCCACACCGGAAAAGAGCTCAGCGACTGTGCACATCACGAACCTGTGCCTCGGAACTCAATCATAGAACTCTACACCTGAGTCAATACTGGAGAATGTCTCTTCCTCTTCCGATCCCTCACTTTCATCAGAACCAACGGCGGCGGAGACCTCCTCCCCCGAGTCCAGCGG
>JAGSHP010000358.1 GCA_029855925.1 Candidatus Thorarchaeota archaeon
GTTCTTCTTCTCAGAAAACTCTTTTGTAATTAGTTGAATTGCTTCTGAAATTTCCTTTCTGTCAATGGTAAAATTTGTTTTGACTTTGGCCACAAAGTGAGTAAATGGATTTGCATCAATTCCTATGACTTCCATTCCGCTCAGTAGACCTGATAGAGCTGTAGTCCCAGTTCCCATGAATGGGTCCAAAACAGTAGATCTTGGTCTTATGTTGAATTTCGACAATATTTGTTTCACAAATAGTCCTGAAAACCCCGCCACAAGCGTATACCAGTTATGTATGGGATTCTGATGGTTATTGTGGGCGTATGGATTCAGCCGCTCCAAAACAAAGTGGTCATCCTGATTTCCCTTTCCTTTATCATCGAGATATTTCGTCAGTGTTTCTTGTTCTCTAAGATCCATCTTCAGTAAGGCACGAGAGGGTTCATTATTAAATCTATCATTGCATGTTTCTGGAAGTACATCCCTTATCCCGTCGCAGATCATTTCTCCTAGCAATGCAGAACAAAAACTCACTTCGTTAGCAGACGGTATTGCATGAGATGTTAATGCTCCACAGCTTGCCTGACCCGACTGGGTGATCTGCAGCTCACAGTTCTATGACACCCGACTTGTTCTTGACCTGACTAAGGTATAGATATTCTCTCCTATCCTTGTCTATCGAAGGCCATAAATAGGGACACATACCAGCCCCGTACAGCCAAGACACAAACTTGTCGCAGAAAAGTGTCAATTACTGGTGAAAATCATGAAGCGAGATCCAATTGGCTGGATGAAAGACGAGTATCAGAAACTTGTCGAGGCTGACCTTGACTGGAAGATTCGGATTCTTCAGGGTCCTTCAACTCCAAAAGCTAAGGTCGACGGCGTCGACGTCATCATGCTCTGTAGCAACAACTATCTGAACCTGACGAACCATCCACATCTCAAAGAGGCTGCGATCGAGGCGATCAAGACTCACGGGACAGGTTCGGGTTCTGTCCGCGCTATTGCAGGGACAATGGACTTGCACGCAGAGCTGGAGCGTCGTCTTGCCAAGTTCAAAGATGCAGAGGCATCTCTCACCTACAGTGCCGGGTTCACTGCAAACGAGGGACTCATTCCGCAGCTCGTACGTAAGGGCGATGCGATCATCTCTGATGAACTCAATCACGGAAGCATCATCGACGGTGTCCGTCTGACAAAGGCTGACAGATTCGTCTACGACCACTGTGACATGGGCTCACTTGAGCGCGTGCTCAACGAGGCAGAAAATGGCAATCCCGAGCGCATGCTTATCATCACTGATGGTGTGTTCTCAATGGACGGTGACATTGCACCCCTCGACGAGATCGTGAAACTCGGTTCCGAACACGGTGCTATGATCTATGTTGACGACGCGCATGGCGAGGCTGTCCTAGGCAAGGGCGGACGTGGTATCGTCTCTCACTTTAATCTGACACATGACCAGGTCCACTTCGAGATGGGTACGTTCTCCAAGGCCTTCGGTGTAATGGGTGGACACGTTTCCGGTAGCCAGGACATGGTGAACTACGCTCTGAACAAGAGTCGCTCGTGGCTACTCAGCGCATCTCATCCTCCTGCCACCGCAGCCGCTTGCATCGCAGCCATCGATGTTCTCGAGCAAGAACCAGAACACGTACGGACCCTCTGGGAGAACCGCGAGTACTTTGTCAAAGGCCTCCAAGACATGGGTTACGACACTGGACGATCCCAGACTCCAATCGTGCCGGCAATCGTTGGTGAGAGTTCAAAGGCTGTCAAGCTTAGCCAGGGCCTCTACAAGGAGGGCATTCTTGCTCTACCAATTGTCTTTCCGATGGTTGCACGCGATGCCGCCCGCATCCGTAACATCATGAACTCCGGCCTCACAAAGGAACACCTCGATCAGGCTCTGAATGCCTACGAGAAGGTCGGCAAACAGCTCGGCATTATCTAAGTGTAGTCACTCCTCGGGGATCACCCCGGGGTTTCTGCCTTTTTTCTTTGACTAAAGCTTATCTTATCTAGTGTGTATCATATTCGCATGACACTTGAGAGAAATGAGACGGTTCGGTCCGTTCTGAGAGAGGCTGCGGAGCGCGGCGAACGGCTCAGATTCTTCGGCCCCTCCATGGTCATTCTTGCAGAGGGACTGGTGGCCTATGTCGGGAATGGCATCGTAGCATTGAAGCGCGATAAGGATAGGAAGCCAGAAGAGTTTGTCGTGATAAGCAGCATTGTCAAACTTCAGAAGATCAAGGACCGACCGTACTGAGTGATGCTCCTGTTTCAATGTCTTCGCTCTGATGCCGACAAGTCAATGTGGTATGTCACTTCATCATGAGGTAAATAGCGACCTCTCAAGGCGAGAATGCCTTTGGACCACGCAGGACTTCTGGAGTGCGACGTTTGTCATCGATCATCACCGCCATTTGGATTGACGATGCCCTTTCTTCTGCTCAAACTTTCTCTTCATATCTTCTCAATCTGGGATCTTCTTCTGCTACTCCAGAAACGATTTTCCCGCACAGCCCACAGTGCACGTGTAGTTTCAATCCCCTCAATCTGGGATCTTCTTCTGCTATATGTGTATGAGGGTGATAAGCTAGTCTATCTTGATGACTGTTTCAATCCCCTCAATTTGGGATCTTCTTCTGCTACAGTCCCGTTGACCGTGACACTCTCGGTGCCAGCACTTAATCGTTTCAATCCCCTCAGTCTGGGATCTTCTTCTGCTACCCATATTCACCTGAAGGGTAAAAGGGTCGCTGATGATGTGTTTCAATCCCCTCAATCTGGGATCTTCTTCTGCTACATGTGGTTATCCTCCTCTCAGTTCGTCTATGCACTTGCGTTTCAATCCCCTCAATCTGGGATCTTCTTCTGCTACCGGAAAAGCTTATAGAAGAGGTTCGTGGAAATATAAATTGTTTCAATCCCCTCAATCTGGGTTCTTCTTCTGCTACGCTTTATATGGAGGAAGTTATTTATGGATTTATATAATAGTTTCAATCCCCTCAATCTCGGTTCTTCTTCTGCTACTTGAACCCGGTGTAAGGAGGTCTCTCACACGATAGACCGTTTCAATCCCCTCAATCTGGGTTCTTCTTCTGCTACTTGGACGTTTGGGCGTTCAAACACCTCACGGATAAACTGTTTCAATCCCCTCAATCTCGGTTCTTCTTCTGCTACCCGGGCTAAAACCCACGAAAATAGGCACAATCGTGGCTCATAAACCTTTGTGGGGGCAAGTGATGTGGTGATGTCAATATCGTAACTTGGTTTATAAGGATCACCACGCAATAATTACCCGCATTCGTACTTGAGGATTCAATCCCAAAAGGAGGGGTCACGGATCGACACAATCGTACTGGACGAATTTGGGCTCTTTCTGGGTAAGAAGGGCGAACGCTTTATTGTGAAAAAGTCGAACAGATTGATTGCCGAGTTCCCAGTCAGAGAAGTTGAGAGGATAATAATATCGTCGTCAGGTGTTTCAGTGAGCAGTGCGGCGTTGTACCTTGCAGTGACAAATCGGATTCAGATAGCGTTCACCTACTCAAATGGCAGGCCTTTTGGATTTCTCACGCCAGTGCAGGGACACGGCACAGTGCTTACACGA
>JAGSHP010000396.1 GCA_029855925.1 Candidatus Thorarchaeota archaeon
AGTTTCGAGTACGGCTCTGTTCGAGCACGACTGGTATGCCACTGCCCCTCTGGGTCCAAGGACAGGAATTGGAATCGAGGTTTCCCCAATCCTGGTGGTCTCCTCTCCCTCTATATAGGTTGTAGTCCTGATTGTGATGACTGAGTTCTCATCATCCTTGAGAGTTTCCACATCCAGCTGTTTCCTTGTCGACCGCCTTGGCTCAAGTTCAAAGGAAAACATGTGCCAGCTTAGGTTGTGACTGCCAGGCTCTGTTAGAACGATGTGTCCTTTGATTGTTTCCTGTGTGTTGTTTGTGACCTCGAGCGAGACCTCTGCTCTCTCAGTTGGGCTCACAGTTATGTATTCGGGACCTGTTGATAGGCTGATTGCGCTCTGGGGAATCAGTCCGCTGAACATGTCTATGGTCTTGTCTCCAAATCTCAGGGTCCACTGACAGAGTGTGCTGACCTTGACATACGGCTCCGTCACAGAGTGCGGCTTGGCTCCAGGTCTGATCCTATAGACCCCGGAGAGATCCGCTTCCTCCCCTGGTTGTATGTCAAGCTGCGTTGCGTCTTCAACAGATAGCATGAGCTTATCAGACGGTTTCGTAATCACCGAGACGTGCATCTTCTCCCCAGTATCGTTTTTCACATTCAGTCTTACCGGCACTTCTCCAATCGCAATGTAACCGACCTGTGATTTTGGAAGGACCTTGGCACTGATGGTCTTGCCATCGACAGTCAGAGTGAACCCGCAGATTCCCTTTGCCATACGGTCAATCGTGACATCTAGTCTGTCATCATTCTCTCCCTCAAAGTGGTACTCATAGACCCCGATTCCCTCCATTATCATCTCATTTGGTGCCTGTGTTATCTCTTGTTTCAGAGCATCGTACCAATAGTATCTCTCAAAGAACTCTTCAAAGAGTGGTGTTGTGATTATGCCTGGAACATACGACTCCATGAGCACGCGGCTATTAGGTACCCAGACAAACCCGATCCTCTTGTACAGTGGCATAGCCTTCAAGTTGCCGGCCCAGGTGTGAAGGTCTATTCTCCGCTTACCACTCTCCGCCGCGGTCTCGGTTGCTGCTATCAACATTGCCTTGCCGTAGCCCTTTCCTTGGTAGTCTGGTCTAACACCAATGAGACCCACGTATGCTCCTTCTCTATCTCTCTCCGCATGAGCGACGTTACAATGCCCGATGATCTTGCTCCCATCAATTGCAACAATGACTCTGATGTTGTCGGTCCTCTCTATTCTCTCCAGTACTCTCTGTGCTGTGTACGGAGTCCCACCCGTGAACCCGCCAGGCCAGGAGTCGGAGTCATCAAATGAGTTGAAACAGTCTGCCAGGCGAGCAGCGTCTTTCTCTGTCATTTCGAAGTCGCGAATCTTTCCTTTAGTGTACTTCTCCGACATATCAGTTCACCAACAGAAGCCTTCCCTCCGAAGGACTTCGGTTTACGATAAAAGCCTGTTGACCAACGTATCTAAAAAAAGAAGGGCGGGGCCCGAACCGGACCCCTCTGGCGTGCTTGTCAGTGGTGTTCATCACTTATGCCAGGATGGCAGTGATGCCCCCTGTCGTCACAGATGCGGTCAGAGCGACCTGCTGACTTGCCGAGTCATAGTCGGAAGTCTGATAGATGTTCTGTGTGAGGAGTGTCCATGTGGTCGTGGTGACATCAACATTCCCAGTGCTCACAGAACCCGTGAACAACATTCCGACCCCAGTCGGTCTGGAGACAGTAATGCTAATCGCACCTGTTGTCACTGTTGTCACTACTGACACATTCCCCACAAACTGCATGTCGCTCACAAACGAGGCATCGATGCTGCCTGTTGTGACCTGCATACCGACGCCCCTAACTCTAGCGTGCTCGTTTGTTGTCAGATTGACTGCCCCTGTGACGATATCAAGGTTGAATGTATAGGCTGATGAGTTACCAAGGATCATGGTCACTCGGGCCGCTCTATAGTGGAGGACAACGGCTGTATCGGAAAACTCTACACTCGGCTCTCCGTACGTGTCAAGAGTGATATTGGGCACCTCAACATTGACCTTTGCAATCAATGTGGGATCGTCGGTAAATGTCACATTGACATCCCCAACATCCAGCTCGATGTCTATTGTCATGGTTGCTGGCGCGCTTGGATTGTTGTTCTGGAACGTAAACGTCGTTGTGTTATTCCAATCGCCTCCGTTGATATGAGTGCCGCCAAATGCGCCATAGTATGTCATGACTCCCACAAGGGCCGCACCTATGATGATCACCGCAATGATGCAGGCCACCATTGAGTTGTTTCTGGTATATTCGTTCAACGATTCATCTCTCCATGTGTGATCTCAAGAACTTGTTCCATTTGTCTCGCAATGATTTGTATCTCGTATCTTCTTCGAGGAGGAATTTTCTAATCAGCCTGGACGCATCGCGCTTTACAGCCTCTGGGAGTTTGTGGTATGCCTCCTCATCGACAATTGGTACGTTGCCACTCACCTCGTTCTCCCTGTCCAGTAACTCTCTTAGTAGTTCGACGCCCTGGTCAATCTCATCGTCCTCGACCCTTATGCCATAGACCTGCAAGGCTCGAATCATGGACTTGAGACGGTTCTCTGCGAACTTCGCCACGCCCTCGTCTGACCTCATCAGTTCGCTGAGGCCAAGCCTGTACTCTCTTGCTGTTGCTCGATAGTACCTCTGAACAATACCCGTCACTGTCTGCTCCGTACGCTCTTGAACCACAAGGCCCGCATTCTTCAGCTTCTCTATATGGTGCAGTATGGTCCCTGGATTCTTCCCCAATGCGTCCGCTAGCTGTTTGACAGTCATCGACCCGTTTACAAGGTACTTGAAGAGAATCTGTGAGCGAGTGGGTTCCATCAGCACCTTGATCGTCTTTGGGTCACTGATGACTGCAAGGTCCTTCATCGGAGGCACTGTTGGTCCATCGTTCGACGCCGTTCTAGACACCTCCCACAATCTCAAGGTGCTCGTCGTTCGCCGCCTCGGCTGGAACCTCATCTCCACTAAGGATCAGATAGACCCGGTTGAGAGTGATGGTCGCGGCTGGAAAGACGACAAAGACTATTGCAACACCAAGGAGTACTGCGTAGGCCACAAATGGGATACCGTAACCCATTGGGAGAAACATCGGGTTAAGAATCAGCATTGGAACAAGGAGAACGAGATCTATTACCACAAAAGCCAACCATGTGCTAAAGACCCGGTCAAAGTACCTGATGGAATACCTCACGCTTGTTTTCACAGCCTCAATTGAGGACTGCCCGTCAATGATTGCCGGGAACATCATCGACAGCATTCCGGAGCTGATGAGTATCCAGATTGCCGAGATGGTTGAGAACACCACCATAGGACCGTCGAATATGATTCCACCCGACATAGACCCCATGATCACCATCAGCGTGATTGGTGGACCAGCAACGATGAGAAACCCAAGTGTACCTCCTGCTGCGAGGGTGAGAAACTTGGACTTGTACCAGGCGAATACCCCTTCTGCTGTAGTGCCCTCGCTCTCAATGACCTCTCGACCCAGACCAAAGATGGCACCTCCGGCGATGAACAATGGCAAGACAATTGGAAGTATTAGAAAGACCATTGCTCCAACCACTATCATCCCAGTCGCATTATTCACCTGTGAACCGATCTGGATCATCCAGTTGATTACACCACTGAGGTTTCCAGCGAGCGCAAAGAATATCCCTACGCTTATTGCTGCGATTATCCCCATTAGAACTCCGGTCAGAATGAGAACTCCTATCATCCCTAAAAAGAAGGAGATGAAGTTCTTGAGGGCAAACTTGAATCCGACCTTTACGTCTTCGAGAAGTGTCTTGAAACTTGCATTTTTTGAACTCATGTTTATCACCCATGATGGTTGGGGGCAAGAGCCCCGCAACCCGTTACCTCTTACACTATCGGGATGGACTCCTGTTCGTGAACTGGTAGGTCGCCCTTTGCCACTACATAGTACACTCTTGTAATCACAATCGTGACCATTGGGAATAACAGTAGGACCCATGCAAGCCCGACAAGGAGCATCCAGAGACCCAAGCCCGCAAGTGCCGGAGTAGGCCCTGCGATCCACCAACCAGTAGTTCCAGCCAGTCCAGCCACGATTGCTGGGGCGAAGGACAGGATGATGATCACGAGCACTCCTGAAAGCACTCCGTACACTCTATCATAGTGCGCACGAGCCAGATGGACCGAGTCCACTACTGCCTCCTGAACACCCTTTCCTTGCAGAACTCCCGGAATGACCATTGACATGATCCCTATCGTCATGAATATCCAGACGAACGAGATGATAGAGACCGCCGAATTGACAATACCTGTCAGGGGTAGTCCCATTGCAACTGCAACAAGTCCATGCAACCAGAGTGGTGGCATCATTATCACGAGAGTGAGAATCAATCCCGCTCCCGCTAGAGCCAGAGCCTTGTGCCTTAGCGAGGAGAATGCGGTCTCAGCATGTGTTGTACCGGTCTCAACCACCTCCATGCTCATCCCAAAGATGGCACCCAGAATCGTGAAGAACAGAGTACCTACTGGCAGCATGATCAGGCTGGCTAACAATACCCATCCATTTTGAATGGTGTTCATCGCAGCCAGTTGAGCTCCGATTGCGGACCATCTGGCCGCATCGAACCCGACTGCAACTGCTAAGATCGGAACCACATAGGCCGCAATGATGAGTCCCATCAAGACTAACAGTCCGAGTGTTGCTAAGAAGTAGCTTAGAACATTTTGGCGTGCTAGTCCTAGACTGGCTTTGATATCCTCGATGATTGTCTTGATGTTTACTGACATTTCATTCACCGCGTTTATCAAACGTTTGACGTTTGACATTTGTCAAACATTAACGCACATCATAAATATATAACCTTTTCGTCCCCGTTTCTCCCACTGAGGCCCCCCTGATGGATGCTTTGAGGTCAGACCTTCATATTCATACTACGTTCTCTGACGCCTCGTGTACGGTGGAAGAAACAGTTCGAAGAGCGGTAGACCTACGACTGGACGCAATTGGCATTACCGATCATTTCTGGCCATCGTTGGGGTCAAAGAAGGGCGGTCTCGAGGTCATCCTGGAGCGTCGTGCCCTACTTGGTCAACTACGTGAAGAGTTCCCTTCTCTGCGCATATTGGATGGCGCAGAGGTGGATATCTCGGCGGATGGCTCGTTTGCTCCAGTGGCTGGAGGACTTGAGCAATTCGACTTGGTCATTGGTTCGATCCACTTCGTCTGCAACTCGACCCAGTGGGCGTCAATCATGCTCCGTGCACTGAAGAAGAACTCCTTTCACATCCTTGGCCACTGGGATGGATACCTCTCGTCGTATAGACCGAGCGACGGAGCAATTGTTGCAAGAGCCCTTGCTGACCATGGAGTTGCGGTGGAGCTGAGTTCGCGGTATCCCACGCAATGTGAGGACTTTCTCGAACTTGCTCGTGATGAAGGATGCCTGTTCTCACTAGGGAGTGATTCTCACTATGTAGGGGCGATTGGGCAGCTTGATGATCAGAGGGCGCTGGTGGAAGCCATGGACTTGCCGCTGCTGGAGCTTTCCTCGTGACTCATCTCTTTGAACTCTTCTCGAGTCATGACGTCTGCAAACATCTCATTGAGCGAGATGAACTCATCGAAGTAATCATCATTGTTGATACGCAGAAAGATCAGGTCATCGCCTCG
>JAGSHP010000299.1 GCA_029855925.1 Candidatus Thorarchaeota archaeon
ATGCTGCGTTTGTGTATGAAGACGCAATAGAATACATCAGGTCCCTGACCACCAGAGGCGGGAACTGGGTTCCCACTATGGTGAGTCATCTTGAGAGGATAGCCTCTCAGATTCCGAGATGATGTGTCCTAGCACCACTTGTCGTACTGAATTGCGAACGGAGAGAAGGGGGCTCTAGTGATGGAGAAGGCGCAGGTCGTAGGACTCGCAATTGTTGTCATAGTAATAGTGGCGGGCCTAGTGATAGTCATTCGCTCTCCGACAGAGAACGACACAGGGAACGTATCGTTCCAGCTTGCTGACCGTGTTGTTGATGACTTCGGCTATGTGCTCCAGTATGACAACATAGAGTCCCGCGAAGATGTTGTTGCTGGTCTTGCGGCCAGCAAGTATGACCTTCTCATCATTGATGCATACTACGAGCCCACACAGAACGAGTCATGGACCGCTGACGAGGTCAGCACGATACGAATGGGTGTGGACTCTGAGTCCTCCAAGATCGTTCTGGCATACGTCAGCATTGGCGAGGCAGAGTCCTACCGCCCCTACTGGAATGAGTCTTGGGATGCGGATCACGATGGTGTTCCGGATGACGGTGCTCCATCTTGGCTCGACATCGAGAATCCGGACTGGCCGGGCAACTACAAGGTCAGATATTGGGACTCGTCTTGGCAGAACATAATCTTCGGCAACGAGTCGAGCTATATTGACAGAGTGCTGGCTAGAGGCTTTGATGGGGTGTATCTTGACATCATTGATGCCTACGAATACTACGAGGACAGAGGAGTGTCGGATGCTGCGTCCAAGATGGTCGAGTTCGTGAGTGCTCTCTCTGCCTATGCAAAAGAACTGAGAGAAGATTTCTTGGTCTTCCCGCAGAATGGTGAGGCGCTGGCCAGACGGTTTCCAGACTACCTGGAGGCAGTTGACGGCATTGGTCGAGAGGATGTCTTCACTATGGACAACACAGTCCAGCCTGACCAAGAGAGAGAGCAGGCTGTGGATGACCTCAGTCTATTCCTCGATGCGGGATGTGCCGTATTGATAGTTGAGTACCCAACAGACCCTCATCTGATTGACTGGGTCTATGAATCAGCTGCTGACGTGGGTGCTCTGTGCTATGTCGGTCCAAGGTCACTGGATGAGCTACGTGTCAACGCTGGTCACGAACCTGACTGACAATTAAGGAAACACAAGACATCATCTGGCCGTTTCCTATGAGCCAGTATTCCCCTGCAAAGCTTCAGACATAGGAACAGGAGCTCTTCTGGTCGTCAAAGACCATTGAGGGAATGTATTGATACGAGACCCTGAATGGCCCTGAAGGAGGAGCCACGGTGTCATCAAGAAACTGACGAGACAACAGATACTCTGTCACGACCAGTCCTGAGAACTGTGTCTTGAGGCATAGACGTACTCCATCATACACACGCGATACCACTCACACAGTTCTCGACCAGAAACATATTCCTGGGGGCTTCTGGCTGCCGTAGGAGAACCGTACACCACCCAAATGTCTGACAGGGCGCGCACCAATGGACAATCACTCTCCATCCGGCCGAGCGAGTCCGAACACAGAGTTGAGGGGGTCAACGAATAGACCGGCATCGGCGAGCGCTATGGTGTGGTCTCCAGCTGGAACACACCTGTCCAGTTCCCTGAGCAGGATGGTCGCGTCATATTGTTGACGTCTGACATTGAATGCCTCAGAGATGAGTGGCAACTCTACATCCTCAAGGCTGACCAGGTCAGAGAAATGCGACAGTCGCTTACCACGCTCGGCCACCAATCGTGTCAGGATATCTCTGGGGGTCCCATCAGAGCCGTAGATGTGGAGAGCTCCCATCTTGATGAGCACTATCCCCACATTCCTATTTGAAGTAGTTTGATGAGCTCTTCCGACTATTGTCTGATGGTTCGGCTCTGTCCTGCACCCACTCAGAACTCCTGTGCTGGGATGCCAGTAGATACACGTGAGCCAACGGCTTTATATCAATGAGATGAGACTACCTATTATTCTGAGGGTTGAACTGGACAACAGGAAGTCAATACCCATGTCCGCAAAGAGAAGAACCGGGGCCCGCTCCCGCGGAGTGCTGGCCCTTGTGTTGGTCTTGATAGGAACGAATGTTGGCATGCTGTATTATTTTCTGTTCTACCGACAGACAGTCCCTGCTGAAGATGTTCCTCTGGAGATATCAGACCTGATGATGAACCCCGAGAACTACATAGGGCAGAGAGTCACAGTGAGTGGCTACTATGTCATTGCCGCTGGGAACCATTCGATGCTTGTCGAAAACCCTCTGCTCTTTCTCAGCAACTCTCTCGACTCCTCCAACTACGTCCGGATTGTTGGAGACCTTCCCGACACGTTGCCAGAATGTGCTGGTCTTAGATGTGAGATCAAGGGCACAGTTGGATGGATTGACGAGGCAGCAGCGGTTCTCAAGCTGACGTACATAGCTCACGCCCGGGCTGCAACGGGGCCTGTGGTCTCAGGTCCCTATGATGACCAGGTGGTCGAACCGTTGCCACTAATCGAGTTCCACCCGGTCTTCTCCAACCCGAGCCCACAGAAGTACGCCGTTCTCTACTC
>JAGSHP010000360.1 GCA_029855925.1 Candidatus Thorarchaeota archaeon
GGACCAGCTCCTTGTCAAGACACGCGTAAAACTCAGTATGCGCAAGTATTGCAAGGGGACCAATGCTAGAAACTCAGTGTAGGGACCAAGTTGGATATGCGAGTTTCCGACGGGGAGTTCACGTATCTTGACGGTGAGCTCTTGCATAAAGCCCAATAATGGGCATGCTTGATAATGGATTACAATGCCCCATAAGAACATTACTTGTCTGGTATAGAGCCAAGAATAGGAGCCATTTGTACCAATCTACGGTGTTCGGAGGACAATGTTACGATTTTTCGAGACGCTACCGAGCTATCTGGGGAAGTTGTCCCTGAGAAGGCGGAGGTGATGCTCCACCATTTGACGGGCCCTAGTGTCGTCGGGATTCTTCTCCAAGTCAGTGACCAGTGTCTGGAGGAAGTACTCTGGGAAGAAGAGCCTCACTCGAATGTCATTGAGGAGAAACAGCCACTTGTCGTATTCTCCGGATGGCCCCTTTCGTCGCTTCTCTGTAATGACTCGGTATTTCTTCAGAGTCTGAATGGCAGCACGAAGGTCCTTCGGGGGTATAGACAGTGATGCCTCGAGCTCAGCAATATTGACCGGACGACGACGTAGCTCGCTAAGAATGTCGTAGCAGTCAGGGTCGGCAAGTACCTCTGCGATTGCAACCGTGTCCTCAGGTGTCTTTTGCCATTCTGTCAGGAACTCCAAGACCTCAGACTTGTACTCCGCCGCCAGCTCCGGATCAAGCATTGTGCTAGCTGCTTCCATTGCCATGAGAGGGGGTGCCCGAAATATCTCGAGGTCCTTAATCATGAACACACAGGTACGGCCAATCTCATCAACCCATTCCGTCTTGACAATCCCGAGCTCCTCAAATGGCGCAATGACCGAGTCCACACTGACACTGGGAAGACCTGTCACCATCTTGAGCCATTCCTCGAGATCCTCCTTTGTGACGCCACCCTTCCAGAGTTTGGGAAACACAGCACGAGTTATTTCATCAGCAAATAGACGAGCGAGACGACTCTCATCGGTCATTCCCGCCAGACGAATGATTCGACGGTATGTGTTCTCCAGCTCCTCTTGGATTTCGGCATCAGTCATTGTCACAACGGCGTTTGTGATGTGAGAGACAACAGATGTGATTGCGCCCTCGTACGCCTTAGGATCCTCGGAGGTGGTCAATAGTAGAGACACACAGTATTGCTCCTCTTCACGCACTACGCCCGTGTAGTAGGACGCAACATTGTATTCTTCACCGCCAATTCTTACACTCAATGACGCGAATCCAGCAGCCGCATCACCCATAGCGTGCGATGTGAATATTCTCATAATCTCAGTATTGAGATCTTCTCGATAGAAATCGGCGAAATCAGCAGGGACCTTTGCTTTGAGAACTGCGCCGATTTTGGAATCCCAATCAATTAAGAGTAAAGCGACAGGCATTATTTTGATCTCCAGATGTCAATCGAGAGCGGCTTTGAGATGGGTGTCATGTCGACTTTGTGCCAAGCAACTAAAAAACCTTGTCACAGATGAAGTCGCCTAAGATTGCAATTCTAATTTGCTTTGTGCTCTATTCGATTTAAAATGTGTGAATATATCTCACTCACTACAACACTCAGGGGGCGTGTGGCATCGATTAGAACATAGTTGCCAATCGCATCACTCTCGACCATTTCGAGATAGGCCTGACGAACTTTCTGCAATCGCTCCTTAATCTCGAACTGTAGATTCACAGAGTCATGACGATTGCCGAGGCGTTCCAGTCCAACTTCAACTGGCACATCGAGTATGAAGACAATGTCGGGCTCGGGGGCGTTGATTTGCTCTCTATTTAATCTTAATATTTCGGACCAGTGAAGGCCAGTACTTGTGCTTTGGTAGGCACCGGAGGCAAAAAAGTACCGATCTAGAAGAACAATCTTTCCGCCCTTCAAGGCAGGGATGATCCTGTTCTTTACGTGCCACTCCCGATCCTTTAGAAAGAGATCGAGCTCATCCTGAGGGGTCAGTTCTCCACGTGGTGATCGTTCTCGAATCTCCTTGCCCCATGGACTCTCACCTGTGGGTTCCCTCAGTTGCTCAACAGAATATCCTTGGGCTTCAAGAAGAGAAATCAGTTGTGCGATAGTAGCAGTCTTTCCCGCGCCATCAATACCTTCAAGGACAAAGAGATATCCACTCCAAGTCCGATCCTCGTCATCGAGCACTTGATTATACGCCTCAAACAATGTTGCGTTCGCCAGTTTCAATTCCGTTTTAGGTGCTTCGGCTGCTCTATAACATCCGGTAAACTTTAAAAGTGAATCATCGTGGGATAGGTCAACCTATCCTATGAGAGGGAAATCACTACGAGAACCAGAGAGATAGCAGTCATGTTGTTTGTTGTTCTGTGGTTACTCAGTCCAACAAATGTGGTGGGCGATTCACAAGCAGAAGGCGCCGCCTCGAACATCACTGTTAACATAGACTTTGGCAACGGCACTATCCTTAGCTTTGAGGATGTGGTGGCTGATACGGTCTACAATGCCACACGGCAGGTCGTGAATATCGAGGAGGAATGGTACGGTGACCTTGTGTTTATCACAAGCATCGCAGGGGTTGCGAATGACCCCGATCAGAACCGTTGGTGGCAGTACTGGGTCAATGGTGTACTGGGTCCTGTAGCTGCAAACAAGTATCATCTTGAAGATGGGGACCTAGTAGAGTGGAGGCTTCCCTCTCAAAATGCAACAGGTGAACTGACCACATTCACAGACCCAATGAGTGATCCATCGCTGTTGGTCGGAATGACGGTCACTGGTGCAGTGGGACTTGGATTCTTGGTTGCTCTATTTGCAAGGAGGACAACAAAAT
>JAGSHP010000077.1 GCA_029855925.1 Candidatus Thorarchaeota archaeon
CTCCATCTCTGTTGCAATCACGCCTGCGTTCTTCAAGCTCGTCCATTTTCGGCGTGTTCCCTCAGGGTCGGCCACAAGGTAAGGGTGTTCGCTATAGAATGCGTCCTTGCTGTGGCCAATTCCCGCCTTGTACCGGACACCTCTTGCTTCAGCCGCCCTCGTCAGTCCAAGTACTAGTGATGGACTCGCAATGGCTGGGAACTCCGGTGGAACATACTGAGTTGAAGTGCCGTCGTTTCTGACCGAGCCCGTGAAGATGGCCAGGTCGCCAGCGCGAAGAGTTGAGTCAATGGCTCCAGCCGTACCCACTCTGACAAAAGTCGTGCAACCGACCCGAACAAGCTCCTCAATTGCTATCGCCGCAGATGGGCAACCGATTCCCGTAGAGCATACCCCCACTGGGACGCCCTTGTATGTTCCTCGAAAGCTCCAGTACTCCCGGCGCCTAGTAATTTCCTGCGGATCGTCAAAATACGTTTCAGCGATTATTTTTGCTCGTTCTGGGTCTCCGGGCAAGAGTACGCGTTCTGGCATCTCTCCGGGAGCAATTCCTATGTGGTACTCTCGGGCGTCTTCCATCTTCTTTGGCTCCTCGGCCACCAATCGTCAGCGAGTAAAAAGACTTTCCCACTTTCCGTTACTATTTGTGCCGAAGAGATAGCCTTAAAACCGAAGACCAACCTCCGCCCGTTAAGTGATGAGAAATGAGCGATGAGATTACTGAACTCGAGCGCAGTGTTCTTTCAGTGATTCTAAAGGACAGTCACCGCCCAGCGGCCATTACCCGTATCCTTCAGGGCCGTCATGTTGAATGCGATCAGAATGCAGTGGTTCACACATTGAACGAACTCGAGAAAAAGGGTCTGGTTGAACGCTTCACCACCAAGACCTGGATTGCAACCTCAAAGGCCGAGCGATTCTTCGAGTGATTATGTAGTCTGGCGCACTGTCTATAGGACTCGAACGAGTGTATCCACAATATTGTATGTCAGGTGAGGATGCTGCTCACAGAATACCTTCGTCTTTATGGTGTTCGAGGTGACTATCTTCTCTCCGCTCTTTTCGAAGAGACGCTCTAGGAGTTCTTCACCTCTATCCCTAATTGGAAGTACATGCACGACTGCAAGACCAACATCCCTTGCTCCCTGTGCTTTCACACGTTCAGCCGCTTTGAGAAGTGTCCCACCACTCTTTGTGAGGTCGTCAACGATGATGACTTCTCTGCCCTCAACCTCCACGGATCCCGTGAGCTCCACCGAGAACGAGTCGCTCCTGCTCTTACCAAATCCCTCCACATTGAATCGTTCCTGTCCACCCTCGTCTGGCGTTATCACCGAATAATCGTCAAAGCCGAATTGTTCAGCACCGAATCTAATCAGATCTGAGGTTATGTCTAGGATCTCCACAACTCCTCGTTCTACGAGCTTTGCCATCCACGGAATGTCATCTGATGCATGGGGATTGATTACCCACACCTTGTTGCACGACTTTGCCACTGTGTCGATGGCCCACCGACTGGATACCGCCTCGCCCGTTTTGAATGCCTTATCCTGAAGCGCAAATGGCTGGAATGTGAGTACGACTTCGACTCGCGAAGGCGGGACGATTGGTGTGGTCTTGTACTTCTTATGTTCTATCTCTTCGACCTCGACAGGTCGACTAAGGGCATCTAGGATGAGCAGGAGCTCGATCAGTCTATCGGACGTGGTCATACGTTCCTCTTCTGCAGGTCCTGCTCCTGTACAAGCTTGAATGACCACAACTCGTCTATCAGCAAGCTTGGCAACGTCTGCGATACGCACATACAGGTCTTCATTTGGAAAGATACGCTTGTTGTCATAGTTGGGCTCGCATGTGAAGACCCGGTACCCGAGTTCTTCAAAACGCTCTTGCAGATGTTCTGCACCACTGGCTAGGACTATGTCATAATCTTTCATCTGAGGACCCCTGTGACTCGCCCGAGAAAACCCCTTTATGAGACTTGTCATCATGCTATTTGGCGGCTGTTCGCCTGACGCACGAACTGGTGGAGATGATTTGGAAGAGCGCGGTTCTTCCCGGGTATGAAGTATGGAGTCCCCTCTCTCATGTTCTGCCCATTCTTGGTTCTTCTTGTCCAACGTATTTGCTGCCCGGTCTTGTATCGTATCTTGTTTCAGCAGGGCTGCTTAATCTCACGAACATCATCTGTATAATCTTCATTCCAGGATACAGCTTCACGGGGCTTGCATTCTCGCAGAATATCTCAAGCGTGAGCTTTGTCTTCTCCTTTGTTCCTGTGCCTGGGTTGACGAGCCCCGCAGCATGGACTATTATCCCCAGCCTTGCAATGGTTGAACGTCCCTCCAGTAGCGCAGCATATGCCTCACTGATCCTAATTCTCTCTCGAGTCTGACCAAGAATGAACTGTCGGGGCTGAATGACAAACGGTTCATCCCCTGTGTCTACTAGCTCTGTATGGTCATCGAGCGGTCCCTCTGCCTTAATATCCACGACGGAGCCACCGTGGTAGACTCGAAAGAATGAGTCCAGAGTCAGGTCCACAGAGCAGGGGCCGAGGGCGTCTCTCTCGAAGGGCTCTATGGCAATGGTTCCGTTCTTCATAGCATCTAGGATGTCTCTATCAGATAGCATCATCTTAACACGCTCTCGACTTGGGCTATGTTGTATGTTCATGCTATCTTATAATCAGTGCGACTACTCTTAGGACCTCCATCATGATATATTACGACAATCTAATAATGTTCTAGTACCATTATCTTATTGCCACCAAGGTATGTGTTGATTCGTGAGCCTCACAGTGAGAGAACTGGTGCAGAGGTTGGCCAAAGATGCTGGTCGCCCGTATAGCGAAGTTGCGGAACGTGTCAATCGTGATGTGAAGGCTGGTAAGAGCTTGGCCGCCTCGGTTCAGACCATAGCGAAAAAATACGGGCTACGTCCGTCGGACTATCGTTTTGATTCTAAGAAGATCGCAGCCAGAATTAAGAGCATTCTCTGCGCGGACTACTCTCAGACTCTAATGATCTCAGCGGTTCTCGCTCAAATGGTTGAGTCGAACGGACCGAACCGTCTCTCGCCTCCCGCGTTCTTCGCCTTTATGGAGTTTCTCTCCGAAACGACCGCGACTGCGCGTCGCAACAAGACCGAACCCCCAACTCATGTTGAAGAGTCCACTATGAAGATCATCGAACTCACTACGTCCCTTGTATCTGTCATATGCAAATGGTCGAAGACTGGTATATCAGGTGTGGCGGACGACTGTCCCGAGGAACTTGTCAGTATTGCCAAGACCGTTGTACGAAAGACGAAGCTGTACCAAGCTGGAATGTGGACCTGTCTCTCCTGCGGCAGAATAGTCGCTCTGAGAAAGACCCGGGCTCTCCTTTGCCCCGAGTGCGATGCTCGTCTGTCGCAGGACATTCCCCGTCCTGCAAGCACCAGCACTAAGCGGGAACGTCATCGTGTGGGTTACGGACGTTCGCTACCCGGCGAGAAAATTGACTGATCTATCCAAGTCCTCTCTCCAGCAGTTCCTTTGCTAACTCAATATCGTCTGCAGTCACAATGCTGTCATCTACCTGAAGTATGATCTCGCCAGGCGTGTTCTCGAGATGAATGACCACCGGGTCGATGTCAACGACCGTTCCGAGACTGAGCAGTGGTGCGGCCAGTCCGTCATAATAATCCGGATGCCCCCTGGACAGGCCCATTCTCTTCAGAAGTTTCTCTCCCTCTTGACTCAATACCTGTCCATATGTGGCATCGTCGTTGAGCGCGAATGCGATCACAAACCGGGTCGGCACATTTCCTCTGAGATAGAATAGCATGTCAGTGACCCATTCATAGTCCTTAACAAACACGTCCCCGAATATCAGCATCAAATCATCATTGACCATACCATGTACAGGAACCACTGGAGGTCTCAATCCTGACGGATAACGATTCCACGTTGAGAATGATGGCGAATTGAAGACCAGAAGCGTCTCATAAGTGTCACGTCCAAAGAGTTCCCTGCAAATAGCCTGACCGATGGGGTTCAGCCCAAGGATGACTGAGTATCTGTCTGTGATCTTGCGTTTCTTGTAGACCTCCAGAATGGGCGAGATCCACTCCTGTTCAAATGTGGGCATACACTTCCACCAATATTTGGTATATGCAATCCAACTAATGCGTCTTTTGTATTGGTACACGTGTTCTAAATCTAAGTACACTTACGGGGCCCAATCCGATTCATTTATCTGTAAGCTACATGTCGGCGGGCGTGCGAACAACGCAACGGAAGTTGTTACCCATGGACAAGTACATTGAGAGTGTCTACGAAGCGGTCGTCGCCAAGGATCCTACTCAGAAGGAATTCCATCAGGCAGCCCGCGAAGTCCTCGAGTCCTTGGAGCCTGTTATCCAGAGATACCCCAAGTACAAGGAGTACTCTATTCTTGAGAGAATTGTCGAGCCAGAACGCGTGATCATGTTTCGCGTGCCCTGGAAGGACAAGGATGGCAAGATCCAAGTGAATCGAGGTTACCGAGTGCAGTTCAATTCCGCGATTGGCCCATACAAGGGCGGACTACGATTCCACCGAACAGTCAATCTCGGCATTTTGAAGTTCCTCGGATTTGAACAAATCTTCAAGAACAGCCTGACTGGTCTGCCAATGGGCGGCGGTAAGGGTGGTTCCGACTTTGATCCACACGGCAAGACCGATGCAGAGGTTGAAGCCTTTTGTACCAGCTTCATGTTGGAGCTGAACCGGCACATTGGTCAATTCACCGATGTTCCTGCTGGCGACATTGGTGTCGGTGGACGCGAGATTGGTTATCTCTATGGCGCTTACAGGAAGATCAAGAACCTTCATGGTACTGGTGTCCTGACCGGTAAGGGCTGGGGCTGGGGTGGTTCACTCATCCGACCCGAGGCTACTGGTTATGGACTTGTCTACTTTGTCGAGGAGATGCTCAAGACAAAGGGCGAGGAGCTGAAGGGCAAGACTGTTGCAATCTCAGGTTCTGGTAATGTTGCCCAGTACGCTGCAGAGAAGTGCATCCAGCTCGGTGCCAAGGTTGTCACTATGAGCGACTCCAATGGCAGCATCTATGATCCTGACGGTATCGATGCTGAGAAGCTCGCCTGGATCATGGAGTTGAAGAACGTCCGCAGAGGTCGTATCAAGGAGTACGCTGAGCACTTCAATGTTGAATACAATCC
>JAGSHP010000363.1 GCA_029855925.1 Candidatus Thorarchaeota archaeon
ATTACGTTCGTCGACCCTTATTTAAATTCATATAATTATGGCAACTCTACTCATCCCGAGGTCATCAACATAGAGGGTCATTTTGCCTTCGGTTCCGATATCAATACCACTATTTCTGATGCCCGGCGACATGTCTTTGATCGCATCAATGACACCAGTGGCAATGAGGTCTTCTTGGCACTGCAGACAGATAGGGCACTGCGAACTGCAAAGATACATGTTTTCAGCTCGAACGGTACACGACTGGAACAGCTTGATATCACGAATGCGGACATCGATGAGAACTTCGAGATCTATTCAGCGAACTTGGATGGTGATGGTATCCAGGATTTCCTGGTTGTTGGCTTCAATGACACACAGACAAGACTATGGCTCTTCAATGGCTCGACTCGAACCAGCTGGCTCAATGCCACGTATACCTCCGGCATGCAAGCCGGTCACGATACGCTCAGCATCTTTGACGATGACGAGGACAACTTGGACGAGATACATTTCGTGTTGGGAAACGACCTGACCAGCAATCTGCAAAGAGTGGATAGTGATCTTAGCGGCACGGCGACTGCCTCTCTCCCCAACTCTACTGTGGTGGTCTCGATGGCACCGGCCACATTCACTGGGAGTCGCCCTCAACTCGCATTATTACTGAAGAATCGCACAGTGGTACTCTATCAGGCAGACACACTTGTGCTACTAAAGACAATGAACTACCTGTCGCCCGGAGGCACAAGCAACGACGAGCCTGTGGTGATCCTGCCATTTGAAAACGCCTCACTCTCTTCGGGAGAACTCGTTGTCATCTATCACGGCTGGATTGGTGAGACCCAGACCAACTACATCTGCTTTGTGGACAATGACACGGCGAATGTGGGTGACCATGCGTTCCAGAAATTGGGTGACCATGTCACGCAGACCGTGGCTTACGACGCCGATGCTAATGGCATCGACGATCTATTCTTCTACGACCTTGGAGGAAATGTTTCGAGGTATTGCCCTGAGGGTCCGGGAGCTGAAGAGTGGTCCACATTTGTCAGCGAGGCGGAATGTATTGACACCCTCGTTCTCGACTTTGACGGTGATGGCCAGGACGAGTTTGTTGCAGCAACCTCTGACCAAAGACTTAGTGCACTTGGTCTTGATGGTGCAGTGGACTATCAAGAGTCAGTGGGTCTTGTCTACAATATGCTCGCAATCGGGAGTGTTGATGTTGGAGCGGGCATGGACATAGCAGCATATCCCGTGCTCCAATCAGAACATACTTTCGGTGCAATTCGCGACCTCATACTCCTCTACTCGCTCAATGTCACATTCTCGATGAACACCACCACCGTCCTTCAAGGAGATCCCATTTATCCCACAGCTGCCGTTCAGAACGTGTTTGGCGAGTCTGTCTCAGACGCATCAGTGGCTATCACGGTGAGCTACATTGAAAAGGGCGAGGAGCAAGCGCAGACGGTGGGACTGGTATACGATGAGGGAGATGCCAACTATAGTGCCACCGTTTCCTCCAACTGGCCAATGGGCTCCGTGAACATGACGCTCACCGTGAGCCATTCTGTCTACTCGGGTCAACAACAGGAGTTTCCAGATGTGTTAGAGGTCTATTCTCCGCTCAGCATCTCGACATTCTTTGAGTCCGAGATCGACCAGGCTGAGAACCTGACAGTTCAGGTCACAGTCACAGATAGTCTGGGGAACTCCGTTCACGGTGCCAATGTCACAGTGGAACTGGACGGAATCCTCTATGC
>JAGSHP010000200.1 GCA_029855925.1 Candidatus Thorarchaeota archaeon
CATTGAGACGCTGACCGATCTTCCGCGACCACCAAAGGACTAGTGCAGAACTACCATCTGAGGCGCGCGGCTATTCCGCCAAATGATTTGAGCTGCGCTCCAGACTCCGTTTGCGAGGAGAAGACGAGCAGTTTCGTGCCGTATTGAGTGACTTCGTTGACAAGGTCATCCAACATAGGGCTGTCTTCGACGACGAGGACCTCCTCCACCCTGCCCTCTCTGAGAGCAGCCATGACCTCCTTCTCCCCGTAGGTCACCGTGTTCTCTCCGCGCATGAGAGATTCCATGAACTTGTCCCAAGCGACACGCTCAGCATAGATCTCGGTCTCCTTCAAGATTCGTGAGGCCTCTTTCATAGCCTGGAGCAGACCGGTCTCGTCAACCACACTCACAGGGATAATTGTGTCAACAATCTTCTCTCGAATTCTGTAGTCTAGGTCGCTCTTCTCCAAGAACTCCTGCGCTCGAATTGTGTTACCACCAAGTACTATGGCATCGACATTGTCAATATTGTCCAGCAGCAGTTCGGAGAGTAGCTTTGCAACATGCTTGAAGAACTCCTGCATCTTCTCCTCGCGGATTCGTTGATATCGTCTGGCGCTTTGCCCACCAGCACGCGTCTTTCCAATGATGTAGAAGTCTTCATCGCGAACAAGTTCGATATGTTTTCCACGAAGATATCCGATGGTGACCTTTCCACCTTCAATGAGTACAATGACCACGAGACTCTTTGGTTTCACCATCTCCTCGAGCTCGGATGTGTCAAACTCTCGACCGCAGATGTAGAGGAACTGGGCAATTGGCGATGGTGGCACCACGATCTCACGTATGGTCTTGAGGGTGCCGCCCTCCTCCTGGATGCCAAAGAAGAAGGCGATACCATTAGGAGGTATCTCCTTAATCTTGGTGAGCTCGCTCAGGATTGCTGTGAGATTATCGGCGACGTTCTTCCTGTTGGTCTTGCTCTTTATGTTGTCAGTCCCGGCGAGTTCAGTTCGCACGAAGTTGATGACATCTGTCAGATTCTTCGTGGGGGGAATGTACAGTGTAGTGAACGAGCTGTGTCGTCCCTTCAATGCCTTGAGCTGTGCAATTTTCTTTTTCAGTTGTTGTCGTTCTAAACTCAAGGTCTTCGCCTCATCACACGTAATTGGTGTTGCTGCCCAGAAGAAGATCCTGGCAACTGCCAAGAAGTAGGCGGCAGGGCATTGTATTTTAACATTATGTAGTAGGAACTTCCGCAGGCACAGACGGCGTTAATCATCCAACTGGCGTTACATTAAAAAGGGGGTTGAGGGTCGCTGATGTCAACAGGTGAAGGACGGATGGATAACCACCAATTTACAACATCCTTGTAATGGCTTTTCCTCAAACTGGTGTTAGTCCAGTTCAGGTACTCCATCCATATCGACATCAAGGAGTTCTGATTCGCAATGACTGAGCAAATTCAGTTGACAGAAGGTGAGCGGCGGGTACTCTCGGAGCTGCTGAAGGTAGACGGCGAGATTGCGGCCGAGAGCCTTGCCCAACAACTAGGAGAACGTACTGACCGAGTGATCTCGATCCTAAACTCTCTTGCCGAACGTGAGATCGTAAGACTGTCTGTCCAAGAACGGGAGACCTTTCTACTAACTGATGAGGGCGCACAATACGCCAATGAGGGACTTCCCGAAGTACGTCTCATGCGGGCAATAGTCGACCTTGGGGGCAAGGCCAGTCTGTCTGATGCAGTCGAGAAGGCAGGAATCTCACCAAAGGCGAAGGGCATTGCGATCAACTGGTGTCGACGAAATGGATGGGTACAGATCTCCAAAGAGGAGGGGCAGACCATTCTGTCGGCCACAACTGAAGACCCACAATCAGAGGTGGCGAATGTCCTCTCGCATCTTGCATCGGGTGCGAAAGATATCCCAGATAGTCTTCAAGACGGACTAAAGCAGGCGTTAGAACGTACCCTAGTCAAGACGCAGGTCGCAAAGTCATTCCTAGCAAAAGTTCGAACTGAAAAGATGGACCTCATCACAGAGGCGCTCTCACAGGGAACAGAGGGAATCATTGACCTCACACCTGAGATGCTGATGACAGGGGCTTGGAAGGGAAAGACGTTCAGACCTTACAATGTGGAGATTCAGCCCGCGTACATAAACTATGGCAGGAAGCATCCTTACGCAGAGTTCATAGACTGGCTGAAGGAGATCCTCGTTGGACTTGGATTCACTGAGTGGTTTGGTCCGTACGTGGAAACAGAGTTCTGGAACAATGATGTTCTATTCGTGCCTCAGGACCATGTGGCGCGGGAGGTACAGGACCAATACAGAGTCACCAAACCATTCGACCATGGCGACATACTTGATGAGAAGCACTACCGTGCTGTGAAGGCGGTACATGAGGATGGAGGGAATACTGGTTCGATAGGTTGGCAGGCGCCGTTCAGCCGAGAGATCACAACGAGACTGGTCTTGAGGTCGCACACTACGCCGGTCTCCATGAGATACCTTTCAACACACGATTCGCCTCCTCACAAGATGTTCATCATAGACCGCAACTTCAGAGCGGAGAAGCTCAGCGCATCACATGCCCAGGAGTTCAATCAGTGTGAGGGCATAATCTGGGACAAGGGGCTGACACTGCGCGACCTGATGGGATACATCTCTGAGATATGTAAGAGAGTCGGGATCAAGAAGATGAAGTTCAAGCCAGGACAGTTCCCCTTCACAGAACCGAGCGTGGAGGGGTTTGCAAAGCACGAAACACTTGGATGGATAGAGGTCGCACCGGGAGGAATCTTCAGACCCGAGGTGACATACCCACTTGGCATCAAAGACACCGTACTGGCATGGGGTCTCGGTGCGGGCAGAATGTACATGGCATCAATGGGAATTGCGGATATACGCGAGCTGTACTCACGTGATCTGACATGGCTGCGGAGAAAGTACTTTGTAAAGTGAGGTGACATGATTGATAGTAGAATGCAGTATCAAGAACCTTCTCGACCTTGTTGGTAAGAAACTGACAATTGATGAGCTAGAGCATACACTATTCATGCTCAAGGCGGAGATCGAGAAAATTGAGGGCGACACCATTGAGATTGAGATAAATCCAGATCGGCAAGATATGCTCTCGGTTGAGGGAATTGCCATTGCTCTGAGAGCATTCCTAGGAATAGAGACCGGACTTCCCAGACATCCAGTACGCAAATCAAGGAAGGAGATCATTGTGAAGAGGGGTCTGGAGAAAATCCGAAGATACATTGCCTGTGGAATCGTAAAGGGCGTTGAGGTCTCTGACGAGCGAATCAAAGAATACATGCGCCTTCAGGAGTCACTCACCGCGACCCATGGTAGAAATCGGCGAAAGGCGAGCATTGGCCTCTATGTATACGATGCTCTCAAGTTTCCAGTGATATACAGACCCGAACGACCGGACAAGATTCGATTTGTCCCGCTTGGGTATGAATCGGAGATGGACGGACCAACAATAATGCGAGAGCATGAGAAGGGAATTGAGTACGGTCCGATCATTGCAGACTTCAAGAAGTGGCCGCTCCTAATCGACTCCGAGGGAAAGATTCTCAGCCTTCCCCCTGTCATCAACAGTAATGACCTGGGGCGGGTGACGGAAGAAACAACGAACATCTTTGTTGAAGTCACTGGCACTCACCTGCCGACGGTTGAGCAGGCGCTCAACATCATGGTCACTGCACTTGCAGAGAGAGGTGGAAGGATCGAGTCGGTCACGATTAGGTATCCAGATGGTGCAGTGCTGGAGACTCCCGACCTCACGCCACACACGATGACCATAGAGGTCGAGGACATTCGAGCACTGACCGGGCTTGAACTCAGTTCCGAGGAGATTGTGACTTCTCTTGAGAGAATGAACTATGATGCACAGGCTGTTGGCAAGCGCAAGATCAAGGTGAAGACACCTGCCTTCCGTACGGACATACTTCATCCTGTTGATGTCATTGAAGATGTGGCCATCGGCTATGGATTTGATAGAATCGAACCGATGATTCCATCCACGATGACAGCAGGGTCATTGAGACCTCTAACTCGACTCAAGAACAAGTGCAGGGACCTCATGATAGGAGCTGGATACCAAGAGATAATGAGTTACGTTATGACATCGCCAGAAACAATGAACTCGCGCATGAGAAGAGCACAACCTCTAATTGAGGTGGGGAATCCAAAGAGCCGGGACTTCTCCGCGCTGAGAAACTCACTCCTTCCAGTCTTGCTTGATTTTGCCGCGAAGAATCAGCATGCAGACTACCCACAGAAGGTCTTTGAGGTGGGCGACATCGTCATCCCAGATGAGAAGAGAGAGACCCGCATCGACCAGAGAGCAGCGCTTTGTGGTCTGGTGACAGACACGAGGGTCAACCTCACGGACCTCATGAATGATATTGGATTCCTGTTAAGAGGGCTGGGACTCGAAGGGCGTTTTAGATTCAGGTCAAGAGAAGACTCGTCATTCATATTGGGACGGTGTGGTACCATTCTGATCGATGACGAGGAGGTCGGCTATTTTGGTGAAATTGCTCCGGAGGTCTTGGAGGCATTTGGGATAGAGAGTCCGGTGGTTGCATTCGAGGAGTTCCTTCCGGAGAGTGGAAACTGGAAAAAATAGGAACAAGATGTCAAAAACTCCCTCAACCATCTGCAGAGAAAAGATATAAGATACTAGCGAATTCACACAACACGCCAAGTTGGAGGTAATCGTTTCTTGAGCCAGCACGAGACCGTGACAACTGAAGCCGATGATGAGGCATTTAGTGGCTATAAGTTCAGAGTCGTTCTGTTAGGAGAGGCTGGCGTTGGAAAGACCTCATTGCTTCGGCGTTTTACTGAGAATGCCTTTGAAGAGCATTATAAGAAGACAATAGGAACGACCTTTGCATCTAAGGATGTAAAGGTCATGTGTGAGGATGGGCTGACTCGTGATGCTCGTCTGGTGATTTGGGATATGGGCGGCCAGGACACGTACAGAGAGCTACGTCGTCGTTTCATGAAGGGTGCAGCCGGTGGAATCCTTGTATATGATGTCACGAGACCTGAAACATTCATGGCCATGAATAATTGGTATGAATCATTCAGAGAAACATGTCCTACTGCAAATGTCATAATCTGCGCAAACAAGGTTGATCTGACCAAGAAGAGAATGGTACCTGAGCAGCCAGGGCTTATGCTGAGAGACTGGTTCCAAGCGGAGTACTTTGAGACATCTGCAAAGACTGGTCAATTGGTCACCGACGTCTTCGCAAGACTTGCGGAACAGATGCTTCTGAAGAAGCTGAAGGAACATGATGAACCAAGGATGTGATGATAAGATCACACCGGAGACAGATTACCATGAAAGTAAGAGACTTCATGACAGATATGCTAATCACAGCTGATGAGAGCACGCCCGTGTCCGAGGCCGCTCGGCTCATGGCTGCAGAGGACATTGGAAGCCTAATCGTCACCAGAGGGGACATGATGGTGGGCATAGTCACACAACGCGACATCATCGAGGCACACCTACTCTCGCCAGATGTGTATGAGGGTCTTGAAGTAAAGGACATCATGATGACACAGATCGTGACAATCGAACCTGAGGCAGACCTCTGGCAGGCAATTGCCCTCATGGACCAGACTGGAAAGAAGCACATTCCAGTGGTCTCGGGAACGGACACAATAGGTGTTGTCTCAGCAACAGATGTGATTCGGGTCTTGGCAACAATGAAGATCATTGCCGAGGGAGCCGAGGGAGCCGACGAAGACTACTAGCTGGGACGGTACCTTGGTATCTCCGCACGTATCTCCTTCTTCAGCTTGAGGATATCACGAGCCTGCAGCTGATGGCGTTTCGAGTACGAAGCGACAACTCCCATCCACTTGTCAATCTTGACCATTATGGGGTCACTCGATGTAATCTTCATGATCTCAGCCTTCGCGTCCGTCATCACTTCGAGAACATCGCCGGCAACACAACCCATCTTCATTGACTTGATGATGCGGTCAAGCTGATCAGCAATCTTCATTGCACGGTCTAGGGGTAGACTGCTTGGACCAGTAGATGCCTCTGCAGGGGCCCCTACGGGAGCCGAAGCAACAGGCGCCGATTCCGCTGGAGCAGATGCCTCAACCCGCGGAGGTGGAGCCGCTGTGGGTGTGGGTGCCGCTTCAATCA
>JAGSHP010000191.1 GCA_029855925.1 Candidatus Thorarchaeota archaeon
CCTTTAGAAACGTCAGCTATCCCATAACTATGAGTGACACTGGGAGTAACTGGACCATCGACTCATCTGACTTCCGATACTCGTCTCATGCTGCTATCCGTTCCATGGCTGGAAACAATAATTATGTCAACATCACGAACTCCTACTTTGAGGGCAATCAATTCGGTGTACAGGCTCTGTATTCCGACTACTGGGCAATCATTGGGAACACCTTCAGATGGAACGAGGAATATGGCATCTACATCGACGGAATGAGCGGGCCCGTCATCTATGAGAACACGTTTGTTGGCAACAAGATTGAGAACGGTTATGACACGGGTAACAACTTCTGGGACGACGGAGTAGACACCGGCAACGCTTGGGACGACTATAGTGGGTCCGGCGTCTATCCGATTCCAGGTGGTACTTCTCAGGATCGGTATCCGGCGAAGTATCTCCCAACGACGCCGATAATCAGCAACCCACTGGACGTGGCTTACCCTGAGGGAACGGATGACTTCTATGTGTCATGGAATGTCTACGATGACTACCTCGTCAGCTGGGAGGTCACTGTTGATGGAACCCTCTGGGCAAGTGGCGCCTGGAACTACAACAATGTGTCAGTCAATGTCGGTGGTCTTGCGTATGGTGACTATCTTGTTGTTGTCACCGTCTACGACCTTGACGCCAATAATGCGACAGACTCAATCATTGTTCACGTCTATGATGGCACTGCTCCTACGGTAGAGGGCGTTCTTACAATGACCGCCTTCGTTGGTGCCTCAGATCAATTCGTAGTGTGGAACGTCAGTGACAACCACCCTACTAACTACTCGATCTATGTCGACGACGTTGTGTCAGCAGAGGGCAGCTGGGCAACCGGCCAGATCACCTTCGATGTCAGCAGTTTCGCAGCGGGCGACCACGAAGTCAAGCTCACTGTTCGGGACATTGACATGAACGAGGCCTCTCAGACCGTGACAGTGCGTATGGTCGTGGACTCAACGAGCCCAACCATTGACTCTCCTTCCGATCTGACTATCTATTACGGCTCCACAGGCAACAATATCGTCTGGACCCCGTACGATCTCTATCCTTACAGATACGAGGTTGTGCTTAATGGGACAACGATGGCCTCCGGTGATTGGAACGGGGAGAAGATCATTGTCAATGTAGATGGACTAGACCTTGGATCACATGTGTTCACCCTTACGGTCTACGATGGTGCGGACAATAGTGTAAGTGACTCCGTCAATGTGACGGTTGTTTCTCCGCCTTGGCACCCATCATCCACCACCACGGTGACACCTCCCGCCGTCGATTCATTGTTGATTATGCTGATCATCTTGGGTGTGGGCGGCGCAGTTGCCGTTGTCGTAATCTTCTACTTCCTAAAGAAGCGTCGAGCAGCATAGTATGACTCGAAAAACTGTTTGGGGATGCTTCCATCCCTGAACAGCCCCCTCTTTTTGCTTGATATTTGTCCAGTCGTATCATCCAGTCTTCTGGTGTAGACTCGGCTCCAATCTGTTCTTAGGAGCTCTTGGCAAGATTCTACTACATAGCAGATTCTCTTATTATGTGCTGGTAACAATTAATATCCGATTGCCATGCAGAGTCCCGAACAGATTCCCATTCTTGCAGTAGCCTTTGTCATCACGACAGTTGGTCTCTTTGTAATATATCGTGGGTGGTGGAAGACCAAAAACCTCACCGCATTACTGTATGCCCTCACGATCACATCATTTTCGGGAATGGCTCTTGACCTACTACTTGATCAGTCCTACATGCCATTTCGACAGGCGAGCATTGTGATAAATGGTCAGGTGCTCTGGACATCAAACGTTCTGCTTGCATTCTTCGTCATCGGGGGCTATCTTGCATGGTACTTTGCAATCATCTCATCTCAATACGAGTTCCCCCCACGTAGAACGCTCTTTGTTGCGTTCATTGCTGGTGGCTCGCTTCTCGGCGCACTTCTTCGTGCTGATTGGTCCGACACTCTTGTGCTGCTTCTTCAACTGTTTGCATTTGCTATTCTCATTGTGGAGATCATTCGCTATGGTGTTCGCGTACTGAGAGTAAAACATCAGTTGGAGGAACGGAGATCAATTAGCCTGTATTTCTTGGGATTTATCGTCTGGATCATTGCTGGTCCTGTGGGCATAGCAGCGGGCAGTCTCAGTCTGGGAAGCTTCGGTCACACTCTGTGGGTGTTCCCCTACAGCATTGGTCTCCTAATCGTAGCATATGTGGTTGCGAAAGATCCCCGCTTGCTGGTCATCAGCGAGACTCAAGCCTACGACTATATGGTTCTCGATGCCGAGGGCAATCTCATCTTTGCACAACGAATTCAAGAGTATCCCCGTAGTATTGATCTGGAGCTGCTCGGCTCTGCAATGTCTGGAGTCCTCTCACTTTTCAAGGAGATGCTTGGCTCTGAACAGGAACTTGACGGCATCAATCACGGCGATGTTCGAATACTTGTCGAACATGGTTTGAAGACCACACATC
>JAGSHP010000317.1 GCA_029855925.1 Candidatus Thorarchaeota archaeon
GTTCATACCTGTGAGCTATGATGAGTTCTGCGGTAGGATTGGCATGTACGACTGGGACTATGCGATTGGGGAGCCAGTGGGGGCAATTGCAATCCATGAGGGCCGGATCTTCACGGAGATTGATGCGCTCTTCACGCTCTTCGGAGTCAGTGCCATCCCAATAGCGGCAGGAGGAGTGAATGGCGCAGAGGGGTCTGTGACACTGCTTGTTGAGGGAGAGGCCGACAACATCAAGAGGGCGTATGACTTCATCAGAGTGAAGATCAAGGGAGAGCCGCCATTCCCAGAGATCGAACATATCAAGGAGTGACCCACGAATGCCGGACAGCGTCATCAGGACCGAAGGACTCACGAAAATATTCGAGAAGGGACGAAAGCACGAGGTCGTTGCCCTCAAAGACATTGATTTGGAGGTGCAACGCGGGGAGGTGTTCGGTCTTCTTGGACCTAATGGAGCAGGTAAGACGACACTCATTCGAGTCCTAGTAGGACTTCTCACACCGACGGCCGGAAAGGCGTACGTACTTGGAAGGGACGTCACCGAGGACATTGACTATATTCGCACGCGTGTTGCGCTCTTACCGCAGGAGGCGGGCATCTATGAGCGTCTCACTGCGAGAGAGAATCTGATCTACTATGGTGGAATGTACGGCATACCTGATGACGAACTGAATCGACGCGCGGACAGGCTCCTTGAGATCATCGGCTTGAAAGAGAAGCAGCACTATCAAGTGAAGGGATTCAGCGGTGGAATGAAGCGCAAGGTCCTTGTGGCACGGGCTCTGATCATTGAGCCCGAGTTGGTGTTCTTGGACGAACCGACAACAGGCGTTGACACATTGGGAGCACGAGTGGTCAGAAACATGCTCAAACGCCTGAGCGAGGAGGAGAACAGGACCATTGTCCTGACAACCCATGACCTGCACGAGGTCTCAGAACTGTGTGACAGGGTGGGCATCTTGAACGAGGGGCATCTTGTTGCAGTCGGCAAACCAGATGAGCTGGAAGAGAAGTTCAAGGCCGCAAATCTGGAAGAGGTCTTCACCGGTCTTGTGACGGGTGAGGGCATCGAGTGAGTGGTGGGATGAGGAAGCTTTTTACTGAAAAGTAATCGGGTGAACTCTGCTGACCAAAGAGGTAATCATAGTGGCCACTAAGATTGTCGTAATAGGAATGGGCTACGTCGGCATTCCAGCAGCAGCATTGCTAGCAGATGTCGACGGGCACGAAGTGATTGGACTTCAGAGAAGATCAAAGAGATCAGGCTGGAAGATTGAGGTTCTCAACAGCGGCAAGTCCCCGTTTGAAGGGGAGGAGCCCGGGCTTGATGAATTGATTGCACGGGTTGTAAAGAAGGGCACTTTCAGAGCCACAGATGACGTTGATGTAATTCGGGATGCAGACATCATTCTGATTGATGTTCAGACACCAACAGACCATCAGAACGTTCCGCAGTACCTCTCGCTGCGAGAGGTGTCTGCAAACATTGGCAAGAGAATCAAGAAGGGCGCACTCGTCATAGTTGAATCAACAGTTGCACCAGGAACAACACAACATGTGGTTCAAAAGATCATAGAACAGGAATCGGGACTCAGGGGCGGAGAAGACTTCGACCTAGCGTTCTCGTACGAGCGTGTAATGCCGGGCAAATTGATTCATAACATTGTCAATCTCCCACGTGTGATTGGTGGAATCACTGAACGTAGTACCCAGAGGGCTGCCGAGCTCTATTCCAAGATCTGCAAGGCGAATATCAGGACGACGGATGTTCTCACCGCGGAGATATCGAAGACAATAGAGAATGCATATCGTGACGTAAACATTGCTTTTGCCAACGAGATGGCGCTTGTCTGCGAGAGTCTTGGCGTGAATGTGTATGAGGTGATCGACTTGGTGAATGAACTACCAAGCAGAATGATGCACATCCCCGGCGCGGGTGTTGGTGGTCACTGTCTACCAAAGGATCCATGGTTGCTTCGTCACGGTCTCTACGAGTACGGCTCATGGAAAGTGGAACCGGAGTTCATCTCGCTTGCGCGTCGAATAAACAATCACATGCCAGTCCACATGTCATATCTTGTCGAAAATGCACTCAAGGCAAGAGGGAGAACTGTTCAGGGATCCACAATCACTGTGCTGGGCGCCGCGTACCTTGAGAACTCAGATGATACTCGAAATACACCAGCAGCCCTTCTTGTGGGAACACTGGTCGCACAGGGAGCAGATGTTAGAATCCACGACCCATATGTACAGAAATGGGAGTTCGGCCCTCAGGAGATCTACAGTGATTTGGAGGAGGCCTTGAAGGGGTCAGACTGCATTGCATTAGTCACCAAGCACAAGGAGTATCTCGACTTGGATCTTGAGCGCTTGAAGCAGATAATGAGGACGCCCACTCTTGTCGACGGCCGCAATGTCTTCGATGAAGAAGAGGTCAGAAATGCAGGCTTCGAATACAGAGGCATTGGAAAGGCAGGTGTGTTGCGGCAATAGTCACCCCCTCTCTATAGACACACTTCATGACATGTCTGTTATCGGTATGCCATTCCACAAAGTCTTCGCTGTGAGTGAAAAATAGTTACCTGCCCGAGAGGGTTTGTCGGAGAGAGCATCAAAAAACGTGGCCCTCTTGCCCTTTTCAGCCTCATTTCTGGAAGCGGGTTGCATTATATACTCGGAAGCGAATAGATGTCTTAGTTTCTTTGAAGTGCGGCATGGACCGAAAAAGAGCTTGGGGTGGGGACCATTTACTGTCATCAGTGAGTACTGGATATGTACTGCATTTCGGTATGGTAAGAGATGACATTAGACGAGGCATCTTGGAGCTGCTAGTTGTCGAATGAGTCTCAACGTAGAACCGGAGAGGCAAAGCTGTACATGGGGTTACGAACAGTTGCGAACGAAACGTGACCAAGAACTGAGATGGTTCGTCTATTCGATATCATAGACGCCACCGCTCTTGGTGGCGATGGACAATTAATCATAAACGATGCCATGTCAATATTATGTGTGAAGTGCCATGAGTGAGAACCTCTCCTTGGATCATATCAGCTCATCGGTCGATAGACTTTGGAAAGATACGAGTAGGTCGGTGAGTACTCTATTTGAGCATGCGGAGAAGGATCCACCCAAGCAGGTCCTGATTGCGGAGATGACAGAGAGACAGGGCGGCACACTGGATGGTGACAGGCTGCTTCTCTCTGACAAGACAGTCAAGGGTATAATTCCCCTACAGGGGGTGGTCATACGAGAATATGTGATGACCTGTCTACCACAGAGAGTCAGCTCGTCCGTTCGTGAAATGATTGCAAACAGTGTTGCGACATTTCTCCTGAGAGGAACAAAACGAGAGGACTGGTGCAGAGAGGTGCTCGCACCAGATGTGCAGATACGATGTTGCAGACCACGGGGCGGGTCGAGGCATGAGGACTGGCTGCTTCGGTGCTTTTCAACCATTATTGCAGAGACTGTAGAGGCTGTGAAGAGTGGGGTCGCAATTGGAGCGGACGAGTATCGCAGAATTGCGAAGAGGATCAGTGAGAAGTATACTCCGAGTTTGGATGCCAACGAGATATCTCTCCTTCGCAGGCTTCTGAGGTCCCCCATACCCTCACTCAGGACGATAGCCGATGAAATGGGCAAGTCGATACAGTGGGTCTCAAAGAAGAGTGGAGAACTAGAGGAGATTGAAGTCATTCGACGATGTGTAGTGGTGAATCTATGGAGCCTTGGCATTCGTGAGTTCACAGTCATCTACCTGACTGATGATTGGGACAATCTGAGGGCAATCGCGAAGAGGCTCAATGAATTCCCCTTCACGTACCGAATAGAGGAGGGTGCACCAGGAGGGGGTTGCCTCATTGCATCCCTTCGCGTGCCAGATGCGAGAACGAACATCGAGGCTGTGAAAACGCTGATCGAGAGCCTATCGGATTTCGGGGAAACGCACCTTCAAGAGCCCGTTGCCATTGGACATAGCGAGGACCTCAAGTTCTATGATATTGAAACAGGGCGATGGAGGGTCCCATGGGACCTTGCAAAGATCGAGTTCAACCGCATTCATCGTGAGGCGCTTGCAAGTGTCATGCCTAAGACAGAGGCGGATATGGCACTGACAAGCAAGTACCTTACACGCTTTGACCTGCGGGTGCTCCAGTGCGTCTTGGAGGGCGCAACAAGAATCGGGGATATTCGTCAGACGCTCCATGTTGGCCAGGCAAGGGTCGCTGCCTCATATAGGAAGCTGAGAGATGAGGGGATCATCACGGATGTGGTCGAGTTATTGCACATAGGACTATACGAACGTGCGATCATCACTGCAGAGGATCCAGAGATTGCGGATTCAATTGTGGCATGGTCACAGACCCTGCCAAAGGTTGAGCATCGCAGATGGCTGAACAACGGTATGGAGATGAGGTTACAACTACCTCGCGGAGGTACGCAAGGGGTACTTGAGGCTCTTGATGAGGTGCTGCAGGACATCAGTGTTCTTGTACGTCATACGCAAACTGAGAGACCATTTATCCTTCCAGTGAAGGAGTGGAACGAAGAAACGCAAAAATGGAAGACATCCAGTGTCGCCTCGGATGATCGGGAACATACACATCAATAGAAGTATGATATTCCACGGAACAACAAGATGCCGTGATAATCAAGTACTGATGAATGAAGCATGACGCACGCAAAACATCCCGAGAGGGCGAAAATCGATGCCTCCAGTCGGAGTCGCTGATTTATAATATCATAGTGAACAGTGTGATGACCGTGAGAGCATTATGGTCGCGTCCCGGCGTCGACCGCAGGAGCATGGTGCTCGAATCTAAAGAAGTGTATGAAGAGGACCTCTCAGTGCGTCTACTGCCCACTCACTTAAAACACAGGTTTCAGCGGCGACTATCGAGTTACAGTGGCGCATCTGAAGTCGATGAACGGCTCCGAGGTTGGGCTTGGAGCGTAAGACCTCTCAAACCACCGTATGACATATCGGTCCCAGTCTCCGCCATCACGCAGGGCTATTGTGGGAACATGAGGAATGTCTTCATCAGGCATGTGATGGGAGTCGAACCGGGCACGACTGGGAGAGAATACGATGACTACGTCTTCAACTACTTGGTGACAGAGGCCTACTGCCATGCAAAAAAGGAGATCTACTGTAGAGGGGTGATGAGTGGCACAGAGCTGAAATCAATCATGGACTCGTATTACAATTCAGTAGTTGAAGCATTGAGGTCCCTTGGAGAGAACGTGGTGGATCTCAAGGAGCGGTTAGGCTGGATGAGGATGGTGTGGGGCATGATCACCGATCAGATAGAGACGGCAGTTGACACGGTGCTGGCAGGGCAGCCACACATTGGCACAGATGAACTCGTGAATGCCGCACTCCCAATCATCATATCAAATCGTTTTGTGGGGGAGCGATTGGGACTGGCTAATTCATTCAGCTCGTACATCTGGATGCCTGAACGCACAGTCATCAATCTCCGCATGGGCAGGAGACTGCGATTCCATCGACTGGCGACAGTTGCGAGCGCATTCTTCGCAGAGTGCATCTATGAGCAGCCCATTGACGTGGGTTGCATCCTGTATGCCAACCTTGGCGGGACAGATGGTCTCGAACTCGAATACGATATCTTCAGCATTGACGACTCCGCCAGGCGCGAAATGATAGATCTCCGCGACCAAGCATTGCAAATCGTACATCTTAGAAAAGACCCTGGCATTGCCGACTTCTGCCCACCAGAGTGCCCCTACTATCATGTCTGTCACGAATCAACCAAGAATGGATGATGAAGCAAAAGAAAGACCTCGGGCCGAACCTCGCACACAGGATCGACCCGAGCCAATTAAACTAGAGAGGACAAGCCTCTACTGCGTCCCGACACGGGCCGTCATTACCACGGCCAGTCGGGACCTTCCGGGTTATCGATTATCGGTGTGTACATTGTTATCATGTAACACCGCGAATTATTTTAATAAAAAACAGCGAGTTGCAAGTTGAAATTTAAAATAAAACTTGAACTTTAAATTAAATATTTCCGCAAAAAGAGAAACATGACCCTCTTCCTCAAAGTTGATGATGAGGATTCAATTTGAAATGAGAAAAGAAAGTATTAGAGTTGGAGTGCCCCATACTTTTGACGATGCCGTATGAAACTGCACATTGCCACGGTCGGCATAGACTACAAAGAGCGGGTCGAGTTTGTGGTCATCAACAAAGGTGCAGATCATGTCATTCTTGTGTGTTCCGATGAGAGCCATGAGATTGGCGTGAATATCTGTAGCATGTTCAGTTCAAAGGGAATCGAGTGCGAAACGATCATCATAGATCCATGGGACTATGAAAATATCCTTGCAAAGACGCTCGAGTCAATCGTGAACCAATTGAATACGGGCCGCTTCTCGGAGATTGAGTTCAATGGTTCATGTGGAACCCGCATTATGACAGCAGCTGTTTACATGGCGGCGCTGATCATAGGAACGCCAATCTATCTCGTAGGACGTTGTTCTGAGGACAATGAGATAGGTGAGGCGATAATGCTACGCCCAGTACCGGTGTCGATGCTGACCGCCCCTAAGAAACGAATTCTGGAAAAGCTCAAGGAAAAGGGCGGGAGAGTCAGTTCACAAGCGGAGCTTGGGAGCCGTACGGACCTCGGAGCCGATTCGATCTCCAA
>JAGSHP010000047.1 GCA_029855925.1 Candidatus Thorarchaeota archaeon
GTAATACATTGGTCTGAGAATCTGAAAACGAGATTGCCCTGCGACGTCCCAAATCTGTAGTTTCACCGTGAGATGACCATCATCTGTGGCAATTTCAAGGTTCTTGACGGCAAACTGACTCCCGATGGTAGTTCGATAATCGGTTCTGAAGAAACCATGTGAGAAACGAGTAACGATTGCAGTCTTCCCGACCGCACCTTCACCCAATACAACGACTTTGAAGAGGTAATCATAGGTACTACTCATTCCACGTTCACCTATTGAGCGGGACGTCTACTGGCTACAGCCTACTTCCGCGTTAATAATCTTTTGTGGTTAAGCCAAGTGTGATGTAATAGGTACTGACCTAAATCAATCTATTGGCGCAGAAACTTGCGGTCCGCCCACGACAGAAACTTGCCCATGAGGCGGTTGAATTCATCAGGTTGCTGAACCATTGGACAGTGGTCTGAGTCACGGACAATTGCAATATCAGCACGAGGGAGCCTCTTCACGAGGGCTTCCGCGACACCGAGAGGAATGATGTCGTCATCCTCGCCATGAATCACAAAGGTCGGGAGATCAATCTCTGAGACCCTATCGGTTACGTCAAACCGGTCGCACGCCCTCAGGTCCCTCTGGACCATCTCAGGATGCTCACGTTTCATGTCCTCCTCCGCCTTCCAGATCTTGTAGGCCAGCGAGTCCTTGTCAGTCATTCGTTTCTTGATGAGAAAGAGATAGCTCTCAATGGTCTCTATGAAGAGCCCAGGTCCCAGCTTGGAGAGGTCCAGGTCGGAAGACGTGTCGACCAGACAGACCGCAACAGGGACCCGTTGGGGTTTGTTCAATAGATAGGCCATGACGGCACCTCCACCCATGGAGTGACCAGCAAGTACAAACTTGTCAAGGTCGAGATGATTGATGAGAGCCTCGAGTTCTCGTGCATAGCCCTGAACTATGTCAGCCTCCTCACCGATCAGTTCCGACCGCCCGTGACCAGAGAGGTCCAGTGCGATCATCCTGCGACTCTTGCCAAACTCTGCAATCTGTAGGGTCCATATTGCATGGGATGAGCCCGCGCCGTGGACCAGCACAAGGGGAAGACCGCAGTTCTCCCCGCACTCGTGTACATCAATGTAGTGAAGCCTGTGACCATCGAAGTTGAAGAACGGCATGTACAATCACGACCGATGAGTCAGATACTTGTAATAAAGGTGTATTCGGGATGTGTGTAGAAGCAGAGTTACATTTTTACCAAGACCATTGTTCATAGAGTGTGAGTGATCATGACCGGGAAGCTGTTTGGAACCACAGGTGTACGAAAAGTCTACGGAACAGAGTTTGACATTGAGATGGCATTGGACCTTGGAAAGTCCCTTGGAACGTATCTAAAGGAGGGTACGGTGCTCATCGGACATGATGCACGGACGACGGGGAGGATGGTTGCCGATGCCATGTCTGCAGGAATCATGTCAACAGGAGTAGATGTGGTATACGCCGGACTCGTGCCAACGCCAACACTTGCGTTCATCACGAGGATGAGGGGGTATGACACAGGTGTCATGATCACAGCATCACATAACCCCCCCGAGTACACGGGCGTCAAGTTCTGGCAGGGGGACAGCCGAGGATACTCTCCAGACATGGAGCGGGAATTGGAGAAGATATACAATAGTCGCCAATTTCAGACCGCGAAGTGGAACAGTCTGGGGCGGAAACATGTGCTGGAAACGGCTGTCGAAGAACATATCGAGCAGCTCCTCAAGGCTTGCAACCGTGAAGAGATCTCACAGAAGCAGTTCAATGTGGTCGTAGACCCGGGTAATGGTGCAGCATGTACTCTCACACCCTATCTGATGAGGCAACTCGGGTGCAGGGTGACGAGCATCAACAGCCAGCCCGATGGTCACTTCCCTGGGCGAAAGTCAGAACCGGATGAGTCATCCCTTGGAGACCTCATGAGCACAGTACGCGCCATTGGTGCGGACCTGGGAATCGCCCATGATGGCGACTCGGACCGCGTTGTGTTCGTGACTGAGAACGGCGAGGTGATAAGGGGTGACCGCACCATTGCACTTCTGGCAAGAGAGATGCTCAAGACTGCAGACAACAAGACGATTGTGACGACAGTGGACAGCTCCATGGCGCTAGATGAGACCGTGAAGTCAGCAGGAGGAGAGACCATTCGAACACCAGTGGGTGACATCCAGGTCGCATTAAAGATGGAGGAGACGGGATCAGTCTTCGGAGGAGAGGCGTGTGGAGTGTTCATATTCTCCGAACTTCACATGGCTCCAGAGCCTTTCCTCGCTGCCTGCAAGATCCTTGAACTCATGGCTGCCACGAACAAGTCATTTGGTGAGCTCATCTCGCAGGTGCCGATATATCCACTTATGAAGTCAAAAGTGGAGTGCCCCAACGAGAAAAAGGTGGATGTCATGAGAGGAC
>JAGSHP010000118.1 GCA_029855925.1 Candidatus Thorarchaeota archaeon
CATATGGAGTGAGTGATGCTGAAGCAATCGCGATTGTCAGCCCAACGATTTTGGCTGGAATAGTCAGCATATTTGCTGGAATCATCTATGTGATTCAAACACGGGACTGAACCTACAGTCATGGCTACAAAGGTGTTTCATTAATGACACTTGGGTCCAGGAGGCCTCCTCCTGATCATGGCATGGTCTGCCATCGCCGAAGCTTCTGGAACACTCTTGCTATGGTCTCTGCGCGATCCGTGTGTGTTTCTACCTCTTCACGCGTGAGGTCTCGTATCTGTGCGGCTGGTGCACCTGAGTTGAGACTGCGTGGTGGCACAACGACGTTTGCTGGTACTATGGCACCTGGTGCAAGCATGACTCCCTCACCCAGAGTCGCCCCGTCATAGATCACAGAGCCCTCTCCCACAACCACGGAATCGCCGAGATACGCCCCATGAATTACAGATGCTGTTCCAATGACTGTCATGTTTCCGATGATGGTTGGATTCTCCTCAGAGTGAGCGTGGATGACCACACTATCCTGAATGCACGAGCTTTCTCCTATTCTGACCGACGCCTCATCGCCTCGAATCACTGCACCTGGCCAGACGCTTGTCTTTGGACCTATCTCAACATTTCCAACGATTGTGGCCTGGGAACTTATGTATGCGGTCTTATCGATTTTTGGGACTATATCACCGAATGGCAGTATTGGCAAGATTTCCACTCCGCCATAGGTTCAACATGCATAGTTAATAAATCGTCAGGTGATTAACCACCTATTCCTCGAGGAGCTGTTCAAGCACATCCTCATAGGCTTCTGGACTTCGAAGACCAATTATCCTATCTGTAGTGTCATCGTCACCTGACATGTGATTCTGTAACTTGAACTTCGCTGGCTGACCATCCTTGTATACGAGCACACATGGAATTGCGCTGATTCCTCTCTCCACCGCAAAGCTTCGATGATCATCCACATTGAGCCTCAAGAACGTGATATCCGGATTGTCCGCATACTTGGCGTCCATCTCTTCGAGGATTGGTGTCAGGGCTCGACACGGCGCACACCATTCTGCCCAACAATCAACAAAGACGATTCTTGACTTCTTAATCATCTGATTGAGTACCTCAGGATTCACATCCATCACAGTGACGCATCTCCTATGATGTCATGAAAATATAGATGTTTAAGTCTATCTGGAAAATGAAATAGTGTGGGACAGGCTCCCACGGGCCTTGTTTATTATCGTATTATTATGCAGTCTCGTCAGCCAATAGATTCTCAATTATCTGAGTGTAGATCTCTTCTGGCATTACTCCAACGAGCTTGTCCATCTTTGTGCCGCTGCCATCATCGAAGATGACTCGCTTTCCACCACTGTAAACTAGTACACTGGGTACTCCTGTTATCTGGTTCATGGCACTGAATTCGCGATTATTATCGACATCAATCTTGACAACCTTGAATCCCTTGTCACCATATTTCTCGTATAGTTCCTCGAGAATAGGGCTTAGAATCCTGCACGGTTGGCACCACACAGCGTGGCAGTCTACGAATACCACCTTGTTCTTGGCAATTACTTCATCAAGTTGATCAGCGTTAATTTCTTCGACCATTGTTTTCATCTCCCGTCTTTTCGTACAGGCGGTTGTGTACGATTCTCGCACAACCGTTAAAAAGGATTACGATATGTCTCCTTTTCGAGAGCAGACTTCAGCAAGTATTTCGAAGAAAACTGCAGGTTTCCGTTCTCGACGGGAGCAGAATCGTGTAGTAAAGCTTGATAAGTTGAGTGTTATCGGAGCTTGTTAATAGATAGGTGGACTCCGTGCCGGTATTACATTGTGCAAAATGTGGATCGCGGCTTGACATATTCAAGGATGGGGATATCTGGGTAGCCCGATGTCATAATTGTGATGTTGAGGTCACGGTCCGCGGCAGGAGTAAGACCTACTTTGACGCCTATGATGCATTCACCGAGACAATTCTCTCAGAGCAGTCTACTGAATCATCCACAGGTACGCGGAGATCAAAGACAACCACAGTATCCTCTCGTAGACGAAAGGGTAAACCTAGTCCCTTTCAACGAGTTGAGGCTGTGAGAGACATCAAACAGAAGATCATAGCAGGCGGTGGGGACTATGAACACCTGCCCGAGGCGATCAAGACCCTTGTAAGAGCTGGTCGTGACTATCTGGTTCACTACAAGTATCTCCCAGCAACTGATGCTGACTATGGACCATCTATTGATGACGTTCAAATCCCGCCACGCCTCCGCGAGGTTCTCAAGGCAAAGGGTGTCACACGCCTATACAGGTTCCAAGAGGATGCTTATACTTCGATTCTTGCGGGGGACGATGTCGTAATCGCCGCACCGACGGGGCAAGGAAAGACCGAGGCATTCATCCTCCCAATCATGACTAGGCTAGTGCAGACGATCCAAGAGTCCTTTATGGAGCCTGGCACTCGCGCGTTGCTCATATATCCCACAAAGGCACTTGCACGTGATCAGTACGAGAAGATCAAGATGCTGTGCAAGGGGGCGAATCTCACAGTTGGCATCTTTGATGGTGATGTGACCCAGGCTCAGCGTCAACGTCTCTACGAGCGTCCACCTGACATTCTCTTGACAAACCCCGATGTCCTCCACTATCACCTAGGCTGGTCGCGCTCTAGACTCGTACCGCTCCTTCGAACGGTCAAGTTCGTCGTTCTTGATGAGATACATCTTTACACTGGTTCCATGGGGTCGAATGTCTACTACATCTTGAAGCGGCTTGAACTTGAAACTGGTCCGTTCCAAAAGATTGGTGCTTCGGCTACTGTATCGAATCCAAAAGAGTTCGCAGATATCCTGTTTGACTGTGATGTGAAGCTGATCGAGTCGAAGAAGGCACGCCGTGGTCCTGTACATTTCATGATGTACTACCCAGGCAACCGAAGCAAGTACAGCATGATCACGGATACCGTTCGCACACTATTGCGTGGTGGGTTCAAGACGCTCGTATTTGGAAACACTCACACAGAGGCTGAGTTACTCAATGTTCTACTTCAGCAGCAGGGTGTCAAGTCAATGGTTCATCGTGCAGGTCTCTCAAGGAAGTATCGTACAAAGGTGGAGAACGCCTTTCGCTCCGGGGACCTCCCCGTCATAGTGTCGACCCCAACTCTTGAACTTGGTATCGATATCGGTGACCTTGATTGTGTGGTCAGTATGATCGTGTCCATCACCCGGCTCACCCAGAGAGTCGGACGTGCTGGACGTAAGGGTCAAGAGAGTGTGGCTGTGCTAGCTCTGCGCGAGAATGACCCAATCTCCTCTTTCTATCGTTACAGACCAGACAAGTACTTCACAGATATAGACGCTGCATACCTGGAACCAGAGAACGAGGTCGTCGGTTATTATCAACTGATTGCCGCTGCGATGACCGGGAAGCTCAATGTCTCCCTGTTTCCCCGACAGCAGAAGATCTTTGCCGCACTGGAAGCGGATGGCATCATCTCTGTCGATGACCAGGGAAATGTCAGGGTCGTTGATAGGGACACCGCACGCAAGAAATGGCGAAGCTACAGTATCCGTGGAATTGGCGACACCGTGGAGATTGTACGGGAGAAAAAGGTCCTTGGTTCTCGAAGCATGCCAATGGCTGCACAAGAGCTTCACCCGGGTGCAATCTACCTTCATGGGGGGAAGAGCTATCTCTCGACGGAGTTCAGATACAGGCCTGGCTTGGGGCGCGCCAAGGTCGTACCCCAACCAAGTAACCGTTACTATACCAAGCCTCTCTACTCAACAATGCCGAGGATTGTGGAGGTACACGAGATCCGCCAGATACTGGGAATGAAGGTACTGTACTGCACGCTCGAGATGACACAGACAGTCAAGGGCTACGTGAAGAAAGAGACTGGTAGTGGGCGGGTGGTCTCAAAAGAAGACCTGGTACAACCTCTCGTCTACAAGTACACGACCCGTGGCCTTGCATTTCGTGCTCCCCGTCCTGACAAGGCTGTGTCAGAATACCTCGGCGGCGGCATGAAGCAACTGGAAGGCCCGGTCATGGGGGCTCCTGAGCTGTACGGAGGCGCATTTCATGCACTTGAGCATGTTCTCATCGAGTCCAGTGACATGCTCACGGGTGGCAGTACACGTGAGATCGGTGGCGTATCAATGGGTGATTCGGGTGTGATCTTTGTCTATGACGGCAGCCCCGGTGGCAATGGTGCCTCCCGCCTCCTCTATTCCAGGCTTCCTGAGGCATTTGCCCGTGCCGAAACCATCTTGTCTAAGTGTGAATGTAAGACCGTTGACGGATGTCCGCTTTGTACCTATTCGTACCAATGCGGCAACAATAACGCCCCTCTCTTCAAGCTTGGCGCTCTCGACAGTATCAGGCAGATCTTGAAGGGCGCGGAGACCACTCTGGAGTCGGATGATAGTCTGGGCTACGAACCGCTTGTGTAGTCTGAGGTGATGTAATGGGAAAACTAATGATTCAGCGAGGGCATGATGGCCCGGCTCGACAATGTACTTGGAAGCGTGATTCGCTCAGCCTCTCCACCCCACAACTCGTGGGGCCAACAACTATCCCCGATCTTGCACTGGTCTATGTCACCGCAACGCGTGATGAACTCTCCAAGACCACCTCGATTGTTGTTCTCCCATCTCTGATCGAGAACGTCGTACCCGTGGTCACTGATACAACAGCTCTCATTGTTGCACCGACTCTTGCCGGGATTGATGGACTCGACTCTGAGGCTGCACGTCTGACATTGACCGCCCAGACCCGGCTGATTCGCCAGTGGGATGTTGCAGGTGAGCACTTCGCCATTCACGTCCCCTCCTCAACAAGCCTCAGTGATTTTCGTGACATAATTAGAACCAGTCAAGAACTCGGGGTTCGTGCAGCAGTATTTCATCTCGACGGTTCACTCGGACCACGTGACCTTCAGGCAGTATCACTTCGTAGTCAGCTTCCACGCAACTGGTTGACCGTTGCGACCGGAAAGATACAGCCAGCTTTTGTACCAGTTCTCTATTACCTGGGATTTGACATAATTGATGCGAGCTATGCGGAGACCGCGGCTCTTGCACATCGGCGTCTATGGAGAATGGAATCGGAAGTCGTCACTTCCTGGGATACAGCGCGTTATTGCGGCTGCCACGCATGTCATGATGCAACCAGTGAGGGACCCATTGAACAGACCTTGCTATTACACAATATGGAGATGTTCCACAGCCTGCTCTCCGAGGCGGTCCATGCAAGGGCTCATGGTCGCCTACGATGGCTGGTAGAGTCCCTATCGCACACGTCCCCGTCAATGGCTTCATTCCTCAGACTTGTTGACAAGAGGGTCTTTGATTTCATCGAGGAGTTCACGCCCACGGTTGGATCTGGCACTGTTCCACTAATTGGACCAGAGTCTTATGATGCGCCAGCAATCAAGAGATGGAGAGACCGTCTTGTTGCGCGCTATACCCCACCCGAAGGGAAGAAGATAGTTCTATTGTTGCCCTGCTCTGCGCGAAAACCATACTCAGACTCGCGTTCTCATCGAAGGTTTATCGAGACCATTGAGAACAGTATCGGTCCAGCTCGTCATGAGATCGCAGAAGTGATTCTCACATCCCCACTTGGTGTCATACCACGAGAGCTTGAACGTATATACCCCATCGCAAACTATGACATCCCCGTGACCGGGGACTGGGACGCTGAAGAGATCCGTATTGCAGCGGATGCGCTCGTCTCCCACATGAAGAAGTTTCCGCCCGACGTAGTTGTCATTGCTCATGTGAGCGGAGGATATGCGCAGGTCGTGCAGGCTGCCCAAGACGGGATCGCCCAGTCGATCATCTACACGATCCGTGAGGGCTCTGCAACGTCACGTGAGGCATTAGACTCTCTTGCCAGCACACTCCGTGACATGAAGGAGGTTCTTGCTCTACATGGCGGTAGGTCCACTCTACTCGAGGAGACCCTTCGTGCAACAGCTGACTTTCAATTTGGACCCGGCGCGGGCATGCTCCTTGTCCCTGAGGGAACGAGTGTGTCTGGCAAGCTCTATCGCAGGGTAATATGTCGCGACCATGGCACACAGCTTGCCTCCTATCTCGCCGAGAACGGTCTTCTCTCTCTGACATTAGATGGCGGTTGCAGACTATCGGAGCATGGCAGCTATTGGGTGCGATTTGATGGTGAGGTCCTGCAGGGAGGCTCGTTATTTGCTGTGGCTGTGAAGGACGCAGATGAGAAGATCCGCCCTGGTGATGAGGTCATCATTCTGAACAAGAGCAACGAAGTGGTTGCCGTGGGGCGCAGCGAGATGTCAGGGCGAGAGATGTGCGATTTCACAAATGGGCGGGCAGTTTCCGTTCGCCACAGGAGGAAGTGATACCGATGATCGATGAACTCACAGAACTGAGCACTCACATTCAACAGATGTCACTGAAGTCCCGCGGTTCGTCAATCGCACAGAGGCGGAGACGCGATCCAAGACAGCCTGCTGCTGCATGGGTCACCACTGCGCGCATCGGTTATGATACGGGTACTGCCATCTCCATAGTTCTGTCGACAATTGGATGCTCATACGCTCGGGGCCCACATGGTGGCTGTACCATGTGCTCCTATCTTCTTGACGGAACGAGCACGCAGGTCTCCGCGGACGACCTTGTGTCCCAGTTTGAGACCGCCATGACCAAGGTGGCAACGACTTCCTCCCCGCTATCGGTCAAAATCTATACCAGCGGAAGTTTTCTCGATCCTGCTGAGGTACCTCCTGAGGCAAGACACAGAATACTCTCACTCATTGCTGCTGATGACCGCATCGTGCAAGTGATTCTAGAGTCTCGCCCCGAATACGTGACTGAGAGTGTCCTAGCTGAGATCCAGAAGGCGCTTGGAACGCGAGATGTGGAGATTGGCATAGGTCTGGAGAGCGCTAATGATACGGTTCGCCTAATGTGCATCAACAAAGGCTTCACACTCAAAGACTTTGAACGTGTGGTTTCGCTGGCGCGAGGTTATGGCATTGGGACCCGCGCCTATGTTCTTATCAAGCCCCCATTCCTGACTGAGCGTGATGCTCTGTTTGACGCAATCGATACCATGACCACTGCTGCCCGTCTGGGCGTGACAACAATCTCTGTCAACCCTGTTGACATTCAGCGACACACGCTTGTTGAGAGTCTTTGGAATAGTGGTCAATATCGTCCGCCGTGGCTCTGGACTGTCGTGCAAGCCCTGCATCAGGCACGACAGGAGATTCCGTCTAATGTGGTCATAGTCTGTGATCCCGTAGCCGCAGGAAAGAAGCGCGGCACACACAACTGCGGAAAGTGCGACAAGGCGATAGTATCCGCGATTCGAAAGTTCTCACTGTCACAGGATGTTAAGGACTTGGAAGGTTTCACCTGTGATTGCCTGATGAAGTGGGAACATTCTCTTGTTCATGAGGACCTCTCGAAAGTCCCTCACGACCATCAGCAATGATTGCCACAAATGGAATGACCTGGCCTCCCTCAGTCTTTTACGGAGATAAATACCATCGAGCGGAGTTGAAATGTGATGGATTATTCATCCTAGAGACTCACTTGAAGGTAGAACGTTGACAGTGATAGCCGATACGCATAGAACTGAGCATGCGCGTCCAAGTACGCGTGAGGCGTTGTCTGAAGTACTCTCATGGAGAAGCTACACGCTGTTCCTTGTGACAGCATGGATGTTCTATGCATTTGACATCATGATGGCCTTTTACAATCTCTATCTTCGTGACTTGGGATGGGGTTTTGTTCTGATTGGTATACTTGGCGGCGTCAATACGATCATATCCGCCACAGCACGGATATTTGGCGGTTATATTGGGGACATAGTTGATCGTAAGGTACTTGCAAGCGCATCCATGTTGCTGGGCTCGATCTTCTTCTTCATCACAGCCATCTTTGTGCACCCCGCGCTGATTACCCTTGCTCTCCTCATCTACTCATCTGCAGGTCTCGTCAAGAGCGGTTCCTCAGCATACATAATGGACAACGTCCCAAGAGAACATAGTGGCCTTGCCCTGTCCCTGTTTTCTGCGGGTAAGGTCATAGGCGTTGGGTCATTACTCATCTTCAACGTTCTAGTTACAATGATTGGGTTCGGTGAGAGTTTTAGGCTGATTGCTCTTGCGGGCGGCTTGAGCCTGCTGGCAAGTAGTGTCATCCGGATGTACTGGCTCTCGCCAAGTCCACCACCAGAACGCGTTCGGAATGGCAGCATACTCCGTGATTTTCTGTCCGAGAACTGGTCCGCCTTTCGATTGGTATTGACCACAATTCCTGGTGCCGTCATCATTGTTCTTCTGGACTCGATCAGTGATGGACTCTTCAAGTTCGGGGCGCTCCTCTACGCCAATGAATCCCTCGGAATCTCGATTCCTGGCATCGGGACCATCATCATAGCCACACTACTGATCTCTGTTCCACTTATGCTGAAGGTGGGCCGCTTGGCCGACACACGTGGCCTCAAGCGCACTGCACTGATGGTCTATGGGCTCATGCCTCTCTCAGCCTCTCTGATTCTCATTGCTCCGGTACTTCCAGTCTGGGCGCCCTCTTCGATGATACATGCAGCAGAATCCCTCATTCCGGGTCTCGGTTCGGTATTCACGACGGTCTTTCTTGGCATTCTCCTAAAATACGTGAACGACGGACTCTGGTGGTTGTTACTCATGACCCTCATTCGGAAGAGTCTCCCCCGTACTGGTACCTCTAAGTTTCTTGCTCTGTTTTGGTTCTTTGTCATGGTCCTCTCATCGGTAGGGCCATTCATTGGTGGTGTGCTGTTCTCAATCGGGAGTCCCTCCTCTCTCTTTGTGGTCTCCCTCTGTATCAATGTGGTCATTCTTCTCTCGATTGCTAGGAACGGTCTCACTCGTCATCTGACTACTGAGTGATTACTCTCGGAAGATATACACTAGGAAACTCTTAAACGCAAAATACGGTGGTGGTCATAATCTATTGATGGTGGTCTATGATGAAGTACATCACAAGTGTTAGTATTTGGTTCTATAGCGAAGGTGCCTCCCCGGCAAAGGTAATTCAGAAGCTCATTGACCTTGGATTTACTCCAGTTCGAGGTGCCTATGATTTTGTGTACGAACATCAACAGAGTGATATGACTGAGCAGGATCTTAGTGGGGCAATCGTTGAGATTGCTAATGCATTACATGTGGCACTCAAAGGATTCAAAGTTTGGTTCAATCTTGATACGCATCCTGCCGAGGATGATCCAGAATACGTCCCCCTTGAGGCGATTGATGCCGAACTCGCGGCAACCAGAAAGGAGATCTCCGAACTGGAACGCGAGATGTAAATCTTCAAAATTAGTGGTGGTGGGGTGAGGGGGACTTGTCCCCCTCATAGGGAGGATGATGAGTTGGTGAGGACTAGTCTGAAGTGACTTCAGGCTCACGACGTTCGTATTCGCCCTCGCCCTTCACTGTCACATTCAGTTTCTTCTTGTCATCGGGGTTCATTCTGGGCCAGGTCCATACCATGTTGGTCCCATCATCTACGGGGTCCAGTCTTGGAGCCTCATCAGCAGGATCGCACGACACGAACTCAAAGCCCTGAGGAATCCAGTCAGAAACCATGATGTTCTCGACTGTGACCTCCCCACGGTTCTCAACGGACAGCATGACAACATACTCACCAGGATTGTTGCCACGATTGATTGCTTTCTTTGCAATGATGCGCCGTTTCTTGTATATTATTCCAATCTTGTGGCCATCCTCTGGGCTTGCTGCCTCCGTGTCCAAGCCCGCTGGATAGATGTTCGCACTACAAGCGATGGGACTTGGATACTCCTTTTCAGGTCGGCTTCTCCATGCCATGATGGCATAGTTGATCTTGATACTCTGTCCCGGCTCAAGTTCTCCAACCGAGTTCTTGAGGTCTTTGAGTTTGAATGTCAGGGTGTGGGGCGTTTCAGGGTTCTGATCATCAGGCTCAATTGTGAGTTCATATTCTCCAGTGTACTCTTGACCTGCGACCCATATGGTGATGTGTTCTCTCTTCGGAGGCATCACATCGTCCGGCAGATTGTCCACTACCGTGATGTCATTCAACCGCGCAGTACCTGCGTTCTTCACCTCAATATTGACCTCAACCGGAGTCTTGTCGAAGCTGCTTACCTCAGGCGGGTCGAACTCCTTTGTGTACGTGATCTTGTAGACGGGAACGCTCTGTGGGGTCTTTTCCACCCTGCCTATGACTCGCTTAGTCACGGTCCTCACTGGCGTGTAGATGACCTCCTGAGTGACCTTTGGCGGACTCTTGCTATCAACCTCAAAGCTAGTGCTCCATTCCTCACCCGGCTTGAGCTCCACCCTAGGCGTTTCGTCTATCTTCTTGACCTTCTCACCGCCCTCTTCTGGAGCCAGATACACCTCAGCCTTGTCTATTCGAACAATGAGGTCACTCTCATTGCTGCACTCCAATGTGCATTCCCAATGATTCGGTCGGGTCTCTGCGGTGTCCACGCCTGTGAGAAACTCGGTGAGTGCGGTCATATCTGGGTCGAGTGATGATCTCTGTATCTCCTCAACCCGATAGGTCACAACAATCTCGCCAGCATTGGTGACATCGGTACTCTCCACACTTGCATTTCCTTTGATTACAAGGGTGGCCTCTTCATGTGGATAGATCTCAAATCCTTTCCACACGATCTGCCTAGTGCCATCATCGTAGTCAGCCTCGCCGACCGATACCGAGTCAAGACTGATGTCCGTGATATCCTTCGGAATCGTCTTGTTGAGAACAATCTCGTCCATCTTCCCCTCGGACTCGTTCTTGAGAGTGATCGTGATCTTTACCGGATTTGTCTTTCCATGAGAGTAAGCCCAATGTGGCTCCTCCGTTGGAATTTCTCCACACGTATCAAAAATCTCCTTGACAGCAAGAAGTGGCTCTTCTGCTTCAACTGTGTATTCATATTCCCATTTTCCGCCAGCTTCGATCTCACCAGCGTTCAATGTATCCTCTGAAATATTCGTCTTCTCGCGGGAGTCCCCCAGCAAGACCCGGACATTCCAGATTCGTGATTTCTCTGAGACGTTGTTCACGCTGAGTACGCCTGCAACATCTGTTGACAGGGTCTCACTCAGCTCGCCAATCTGTGTCTTTTCCGATTCTTCAAGGTCTATTACGACTCTTTTTTCCTCACTCACTTGACCTCACCTACCTGTGATCATCACCCTCCAGGGTGAAATCTGGCTTACTCTGGAAACCACCAGGAATCAGGAGAGAGTAAACTTGAACTCGTAGCCAGCGGACCACTCTGTTGTTAGAGTCTGATTGGGCTTCATTACCAGTGGTGTGCATCCCTGTGCAAACTGCTCAACGTACTTTGAGAACTTGACTGTCTGCTCTTCTGAGGACCATCGCATGGCGACACCGATCTTCGGTGAGGCATCAATGCAAAGGCTCACAGCATCCTTTACAGGGAACACGCCCTCGCCACTAATGGGTACGACAAGAATGTCGGCTTCTAGTTGCGCGAACGGTCCTCTGACCATCGAGTCACCAAGATACGATACACGCATCTTTCCCATCTCGATGTGTAGTCCAAGATTCTCTACCTTCTCACCAGTCTCTGGGTCGACGCGTGTGAGCGGGTGTGCTGTGACTTTGAATCCCGGAATCTCGTACGGTTCCTCAGTCTTCAAAACGTGCAGAAGCCAGGGCTTTCCACCCTGTGACTTGGCCTTTTCGATAGTCTCCTCATTTCCCAGGATCCATGCCTTCGAATGTGAAGCAATTGCTGTTGCATTACCAAGAGCATCGTCAAGGTGGTTGGTTGCAATGATGAGCCTAACATCAATATCGTCAGGTACTATTGGTGCACCATCCCACTTTCCTGGATTCAACAGGACCGAGTTCTCACCTGCTTCTAACAGGAACGTTGTGTTACCAAAGTACGTAATCTTTAGCACTGGATCACATCCCTTCTTCCGGGCTTGGTTTCCTCTTAGCCAGAATACTTGCTGATAAATTGAGGTCTTGATGACCTAATAAGATAATTGGCGATGCGTGTCGTGCAAATTTATATATTTCACACGATGCAATTGATCAGGTAGTGCAATGCACCAGTCACTCTTCGTTCTCAGCGGAAAAGCTCGCTGTCAACTATATTATATTTATCGGGATAGGCACAACGCTCTTCTCGCGCCAAAGGACCTTTGATGGACCTATCTCAATGCGTGCGAGTGTCGAGTTTTTATATGGGCCCGAGGAATTAGTGATTGAGTCCTGCTGTCATCGAGGGCAAAGCCATGATTGAGCGCATTCTTGAGAAGAGCTTCCGAACACTACTCGAGAAGACATTTGATGATATAATGAATTATCAGAAGCAAGAGGAAGTGAAGTCATTCAAGCAGGATGCTGAACGCATCAAGAGCGAGCTTTTGACAGCTGTTGACACATATGCCCCCTCACCCGACCTCGAAGACTTCCTAGTTGCAGGAATTGACGGCTCAGGGACTCCCGTCTTCATGCGTTTTGATGATGTTCGGGTGCATCTCTTCTCAAGCGCATCCGTTGTCTTGAAGACCGGTGTTGATGATGGACGCGTCATGCACTCGATTGATGAGTCCCTGCTGTCTGAGATATTTGATGGTAGACCACAGCCGCTCGTCGACACGCATTGGCACTCTGGTGAGAATGATGACACACGAAAAAAGATGGCAGAGTCCATCGAGCACTTTTATCCCATAAAGGATCTTCCGGCAATTGTTCTCCCCTTCTTTCGTGATATCTCAAATGGAAAGATCAAGACATTCGCTGATCTGTCCCGTTCAAAGTACAGTAGCTATACCAAGGACCTCTCAAGTATGGAGTCCTTGATTTCCCGCGGGCAATACCTGTCCAATGACACAGTTCACGACGAACTGAGAAAGGTATTCGAGTATTCTGCCGCACGTTCTCTCCTGGATAGTGATATTCCAATCAAGTATCTACTTCTCGATGGCGCTCTGTCCACCTTCATCCATTATGCGCGAGGATATCCGTCAATGCCCAGCGGTTTCATCCTCCGTGACATTTGTCAGAGGGCGCGCGAGCGGGAGACCGTCGTATGCGCCATTAGCAAGGACCACACCGTGCCATTC